>JAWOHA010000214.1:0-21923 GCA_046496385.1 Cryobacterium sp.
TTCCGGTCAGATTCGCGTCGCCAACGCGTTCGTCTCGGTTGACCCGTACATGCGCGGACGCATGAACGACGCCAAGTCGTATGCCGCTCCGTACGCGCTCGGCGAGACCATGACCGGCGGGGCCGTCGGCCGTGTCGTCGAGTCCGCCGCTGAGGCATTCAGTGTCGGCGACGTGGTGGTGCACCAGTTCGGGTGGCGTGATCTGGTTCAGGAAGATTCAAGCAACTTCCGAGTCGTTCCCGAGCTGCCCGGCGTGCCGCTCTCCGCCTACCTCGGCGTGCTCGGCATGACCGCCCTCACTGCCTACGTGGGGCTGCTTGAGATCGCCCAGCTCAAAAAGGGTGACACCGTCTTCGTTTCCGGTGCGGCCGGGGCCGTCGGCAGCATGGTCGGCCAGATCGCGCGGCTCAAGGGCGCGAAGCGCGTGATCGGGTCTGCCGGGTCGGCCGACAAGGTCGCCCTCCTCACCGAGAAGTACAACTTCGACGCCGCGTTCAACTACAAGCACGGCGACATCGCCGAGCAGCTCGCCGCGGCGGCACCCGACGGCATCGACGTCTATTTCGACAACGTCGGCGGCGACCACCTCGAAGCGGCTCTGGCCAGCTTCAACGACGGCGGACGTGCCGCCCTCTGTGGCGCGATCTCCGGATACAACAACACCGAGGCGGCCGCCGGCCCCGGCAACCTGATGAACATCATCGGCCGCGGCCTCACCCTCAAGGGCTTCATCGTGGGCAACTACGTGGAGCACTTCCCCGCATTCTCGGCCGAGATGGCTGACTGGCTCGCGGCGGGAGAAGTCGTCTTCGACGAGACCGTCGTCGACGGCATCGACCACGCGGTCGACGCGTTCCTCGGCCTCATGCGCGGCGAGAACACCGGCAAGATGGTCGTCAGCATGAACGTCTGACCCGACGCCCCCTCACACCCTCACACCACACCTGATCCGACAGTATTTTGGAGACCCCATGAATTCCGTTCTTTTCGTCGTCAGCGCCGCTGACCACTGGACCCTCAACGACGGCAGCCTGCACCCGACCGGCTACTGGGCCGAAGAGCTCGCCGAGCCGCACCGCCTCTTCACCGAGGCCGGCTGGAAGATCACCATCGCGACGCCGCAGGGCGTTGCCCCCACCATCGACGCGGGCAGCCTGTCCCCCCAGGTCGCCGGCGGCGAAGAGCGCGCCGCGGCCATCGTCGCCTACCTCGATACAATCGGCAGCGAACTCGACGAACCGCGTTCGATCAGCGACATCACGGTCGCCGACTACGACGTGGTCTTCTACCCGGGCGGACACGCGCCGATGGAAGACCTGGCCGTCGATGCCGTCTCCGGACGCATCATGACCGAGACCCTCGACTCCGGTCGCATTCTCGGCGTGCTCTGCCACGCCCCGGCCGCCCTTCTGGCCGCCGAGCGGGCCGACGGCAGCTGGCCCTTCACGGGCTACCGCATGACCGGGTTCACCGACGAAGAAGAGACCCTCGGCGGCCTTGCCCCCAAGGCACCGTGGCTCGTGCAGAGCCGTCTGGTCGAGCTGGGCGCCGACTTCGTGGCCGGCGCGCCGTGGGGCGAGCACATGGAGATCGACCGCAACCTCTACACCGGCCAGAACCCGGCCTCCTCGGCCGCTCTCGCCGGCACGATCATCGCCGCCGTCACCGCGAAGAACTAGCCCTTCTCGGGGCGGGGCACCTTCTGGTGCCCCGGGGTCTGGCCGGCTTCGCGGCCGGCCAGACCCCCGCGGCCCCGCTAGAGCGGGGCCGTCGAATTCAGCGGCGTGCTGCCCGCTGATTCAGCTCATCTGCGCGGATGAGACATAGCGGCCGGGGACCATGTCTGCGGTATGACGGGTCACATAACCGCTCGGGCCGGCGACTCGGCGCCGCTCAAGCGTGACATATCCAGCCGTTCGTTCCTGACGGCGCGGTACGCGGGTGACATAGGAGTTCATTTTTCTCGTTTCCACATCGAATTGTGATCGACATCATGTGTGAATGACGCTGTGTGTGATCACACCGTCAACCCTACCCTAACGTAAGAGTTACTTTTCGTCGAGTGTTTCGTGACGATCGGATCCCTGCGGCGGGTGCCCCGAACCAGGGCCCGAGGAACACTGCCGCAGGAGCTTCTTACGGCGCGCACCCGTTGAAACACACGCGCGCGGATCGACGTGGGCCACGACCGGAGTCGTGTCTCTACCAGGGACGACGTTGGTCATCCATCCCGCCGCACTGCGCAGCCTGAGGTTCATGCTCGGCATCGCGGACAGGTGGTGGGCGCGGTGGGCAAGCTACGCCGGCAGGCTCGTGAGCTTGATGCCCGCAATGACGCCCGCCGCATCGCCCATTCGGTCACGGATTCCATGGGCGAGCTCTCGGACAGCCGGAGCGGCGACGGTGGTCTCGGCGCTGAAATCGGTGAATAACCAGTGCGTGGACGCCCGTTCGGGCTCGTTGCCGGCGACAGCGTCAGTCGCCTATGCCGAACCTGACCGTGCGATCCGGGTGCGCGGGAACGTGGCACAACCTCCTCACGCGACCGCCGCAGCTCGCCTAACCCACCCGTGCGGCCCTACTGAGTGCGCAGCAACTCAAGAAATTCGTCGGCCATTCCCAGCTGGTCCTGAAGCTTCTGGCGACGCTCGACCGCTTGGCCGATGAAGGTGTTCAGTTCCGCGCGAACATCCGCATTGTCCGAGCCGATCCCGCCGCCCTGCAGCGTGTCGATGACCTTCAGCAGCGCCATCATCTCTTCGAGAGAGAACCCGAGTGGCTTCATGCGGCGAATCAAGATCAGCCGAGACTGATCCTGCTGCCGATAGAGCCGAAAGCCGCCCTCGGTACGTCCCGAAGGCTTGAGCAGCCCGATTTCATCGTAATGACGAATGGTGCGCAGCGAGAGCCCCGTCTTCTCAGCGAGTTCTCCAATGTGCATGGTGCCCGCGGTGGCCGGGGAGGTCATAGTCGAAACCTTTCTCAAGCGGATTGACAAACAACCCTAACGTCAGAGTAGTGTTGCAGAGGTTGGCTGACATTGTCATGTGAGCCCACTTTCCCACCATTGTCCCTGATGACTGGTGGAGGCGCGCGATGGGGCGCCCACACTCCCTTTGCATTCGCTTGATTCATTCGACACCACTCGTGTGTCCCGCTCCAGGAAGGCTCCATGGCCATCATCGAAAAGACCACGGAAAAGAATCGGTACAAATCCGATCCGACCGTGATGACCGCCCTGCGCACCCCGCGCATCCTCACCCGCGAGGTTCTCGCCGGACTGGTCGTGGCGATGGCCCTCATCCCCGAAGCGATCGCCTTTTCCATCATCGCCGGTGTCGACCCCCGCGTGGGATTGTTCTCCACCTTCATCATGGCCGTCTCCATCGCGTTCCTCGGCGGCCGCCCCGCCATGATCACCGGCGCCACGGGCGCCGTCGCCCTGGTCATCGCACCCGTGGCGAGGGACTACGGCATCGACTACTTCATCGCCACCGTGATTCTGGCCGGCATCTTTCAAATCGTGTTCGCCTTCATCGGCGTCGCCAAAATCATGCGATTCATTCCGCGCAGCGTCATGGTCGGCTTCGTCAACGCCCTGGCCATCCTGATCTTCACCTCCCAGCTCCCCCAGCTGCTCAACGTGCCGATCATGGTCTACCCGCTCGTCGCCGTCGGCATCATCATCATGGTCGTGATGCCCCGTCTCACCAAGGTCGTGCCGGCACCGCTGGTCGCCATCGTCGTGCTCACCGTTCTCACCGTCGTCGTGTCGATCAACGTGCCCACCATCGGCGACCAGGGCGAGCTGCCCACCGATCTGCCGCAGCTGTTCTTCCCCGACGTTCCCCTCAACTTGGAGACGTTCGGCATCATCGCGCCCTACGCCCTCGGCATGGCGATGGTCGGAATTCTCGAGTCCCTCATGGCGGCGAAAATCGTCGATGAGAGCACCGACACCCACTCCAACAAGACCCGTGAGTCGTGGGCGCAGGGTGTCTCGAACATGCTCTCCGGCTTCTTCGGCGGCATGGGCGGCTGCGCCCTGGTCGGCCAGACCATGATCAATGTCAAGGCCTCGGGCGCCCGCACCCGCATCTCCACCTTCCTCGCCGGTATCTTCCTGCTCGTACTCGTGCTGGGTCTCGGCGACGTGCTCGCCGTCGTTCCGATGGCCGCGCTGGTCGCCGTGATGATCATCGTGGCCGTGCTCACCTTCGACTGGCACAGCATCAAGCTCAGCACCCTGAAGCGCATGCCCAAGAGCGAGACAGCCGTCATGGTCGCCACCGTGGTCGCCGTCGTCGCCACCCACAACCTTGCCGTGGGCGTTGTCATCGGCGTCGTGATCGCCATGGTCGCCTTCGCCCGACGCGTCGCCCACCTTGCCCAGGTTGAGCGCAGCCTCACCGTGGACGATATCGGGCCCATCGCCTACTACACCGTCACCGGAGCCCTATTCTTCGCCTCCAGCAACGACCTGAAGACCCAGTTCAGCTACCTGGATGATCCCGACCGCATCGTGATCGACATGACGAACTCCCACATCTGGGATGCCTCCACCGTCGCGACTCTCGACGACATCAAGTACAAGTACCAGCGCCACGACAAGACCGTCACCATCGAGGGTCTGAACGATGCCAGCACGCTGCTGCACGCCCGGCTGGCCGGGAACATGGGCCCGGGGCACTAGTCGGCCCCGTTCCTGTCTGCACAAATAGGTCGGGCCCCGCCACTTGGCGAGGCCCGACCTATTTATGCGCCTGGCGGCATCGAGCGCGAAAAACATGCGCCCGTCACGGTGTTGAGACGGTTCTGTGGCTCTCGTCTGCGCCGGGACCGTTCACGGCCCTCGTGGTGAGCGGCCCGCACGGAGGCGGCGTGCCGTGCTCCGTGCGGGAAGGTGGGAAGGCGGGTGCTGTAGCCGGCTCTAGAAGACGACTACCGGTTTGAGCGTCACGCCGCTCTCACTATCGGCGAAAGCCTCATTGATGTCGGCGAAGTCATACTTCTTGATGAGCTTGTCGAACGGAAAAACGCCGGCCTCGTAGAGCGAGATCAGCTGCGGAATGAAGGTCTGCGGCACGGAATCTCCCTCGATCACCATGCTGATCTTCAGTCCGCTCAGCAGCAGACTGCCGATATCGACCGGTGATTCGGTACCGGGTGCCGCCGCGCCGACGAGGGCGCCGTGGCCCAGGATGCCGAGGGATTTAGTCATCTGGGAGAAGACGAATTTGTTGCCGGTCGTGTCGAGGGCGTAGTTCGCCCCACCACCGGTGATTTCACGGATCCGCTCAACGGCGTCTTCGTTCTTGCTGTTGATGGTGTGGGTGGCTCCGAGTGTTCTGGCGAACTCGAGCCGGCTGTCGACGATGTCGATGGCGATGATGGTCGTGGCGTTGGCCACGACGGCCGCGAGAAGGCCGGACATGCCCACGGCTCCGGAGCCGAAGATGGCAATACTGCTCCCGGCTTGCGGGCGCAGCACGTTGAGCACGGCGCCCGCACCCGTCTGGATGCCGCACCCGAGCGGTCCCATGAGCTCCAGCGGTGCCTCCGGAGAGATCTTCACGACGCTGCGCTCAGCAACGTTACTGACTGAGGCAAAGGATGACTGGCCGAAGAAATGCGAGGAGACGGGCGTGCCGTCGTCGGCGGTGAAGGCGGTCGAGCCGTCGGGACGGGCACCACCGAAGTCGAGGTCGTAGAGGTGGATGCAGTACGAGGGATGTCCGGAGACGCAGGAGGAGCACACCCCGCAACTGGAGAAGCTCAGCAGTACGTGGTCGCCCACGTCGACGCTCGTCACGCCCTCGCCGATGGCCTCGACGATACCGGCACCCTCGTGACCGAGCACCGCGGGCAGGGGGGTGGGGTAGACCTGATCGCGCACGATGGCGTCGGTGTGACAGACACCCGTGGCCACCATGCGCACCTGCACCTCGGTGGCTCGGGGAGCGTCGAGCGTGAGCTCCCGCATCACGAGTGGCTCGCCCTTGGCGAGAGCGACAGCAGCGGTAATCTTCATGACATCTCCTTCGGTCCGCGACGCACTGCCGCGCAAACCACTACCAGTCTGCGCTTCTCACGGAGAAGCCACCACGCGCTCGCTCGGTCACACGGCCCTCCCGGCTCATGAGCTAGCGTCAAGTCAGCGCAACACAGCCGTTTCGCTGAGAAGATTGGATGAAGATGACCGGTCAGTCCGCTGCCGCTCGATTGCATGAACTGCAGGTCAGCGCGACCCGTGAAGAGGCCGAAGCCTTCTTCGACACACTGCACGCGCTCGAGGTGGAGAACATGTTCGGTCGCTGGCGTGGCTCCGGCTTCGAGACGGGAAGTCCGTTCGATGGCCTGCTCGAGTCCTACGGCTGGTACGGCAAACGCTTCGACGGTCCGAACGACGCGCATCCGCTGGTCTTCACCGACAGACGTGGGCTGTTCAGCGTCAATCCCGCCGGGTTGCCCCTGGCCTATGTGGCAGGTCTGGGCCAGAAGTTGAGCAGCGTCGCGATCACCGCACCGGTTCGCACGCTGCTGCGGCTGCGTGCCACCTCGAAGCCGACAGCGCGACTTCGCATGATGGAGTACCGCGGGGTGTGCACGGCAACCATGTCTTACGACGCACTCGCCATCAACGATCACTTCCGTCGCGTCGACGAGCGCACCGTCGTGGGGGTCATGGATGCGCGCGGGCTCGATGCGCCGTTCTTCTTCGTGCTGCACCGCGATGGGCCGGCGCACTGAACGGCGCCAACGCCGTCATCCCGCCACGAGCGTGTACTTCGTGTCGAGGTACTCGTGGATTCCCTCGTTGCCGCCCTCGCGCCCCAGCCCTGACATCTTCGTGCCCCCGAACGGCGCCGCCGCGTTCGACACCAGCCCCGTGTTGATGCCGAGCATCCCCGTCTCGAGGCTGTCCACGAGCCGGTGGCTGCGGGCGAGGTCACGCGTGAACGCGTAGGCGACGAGCCCGTATTCGGTGTTGTTCGCCAGGCGGATCCCCTCCTCCTCGGTGCGGAAGGTCACGATTCCGAGCACGGGGCCGAAGATCTCCTCCGTGAGGATGCGCGATCCCGGCGCCACCCCCGTGAGCAGGGTCGGCGCGAAGAAGCTTCCCGGGCCCTCGACCGGGGCGCCGCCGACGAGCACGGTCGCTCCGCGCGCAACGGCGTCGAGCACGAGCTCATGAGTGGAGAGCACCGCCGCGTCGTTGATGAGCGGACCGATCGTGACGCCCTCGTCGATGCCCCGCCCGATCCGGAACGCGGAGATGCGCGTGGCGAGTCGGGCGGCGAACTCTGCGGCCACGGACTCGTGCACGATGAAGCGGTTCGCCGCCGTGCAGGCCTGCCCGATGTTGCGGAACTTCGACACGAGCGCGCCCTCGACCGCGGCGTCGAGGTCGGCGTCGGCGAACACCAGGAACGGGGCGTTGCCGCCGAGCTCCATCGAGGTGCGCAGCACCCCCGCGGCGGCCTGGGAGAGCAGCGCGCTTCCAACCGCGGTCGAACCCGTGAAGCTGAGCTTGCGCAGTCGCCGGTCGGCGATGATCGGCGCCGAGACTTCGCGCGACTTCGTGGTGGTGATGACGTTGAGCACTCCGGCCGGCAGCCCGGCGTCTTCCAGCAGTCGCGCGAAGAGCAGCGTGGTGAGCGGTGTGAGCTCTGCCGGCTTGATGACGACGGTGCAGCCCGCGGCGAGCGCGGGGGCGATCTTGCGGGTCGCCATGGCGAGGGGGAAGTTCCACGGCGTCACGAGAAACGACGGGCCCACGGGCCGGTACGACACAATGGCCGTGCCGGTGCCCTCCGGGTTGGTGCCGAACCGCCCGGAGATGCGCACCGCCTCCTCGCTGAACCAGCGCAGGAACTCCCCGCCGTAGGCGACCTCTCCCCGGGCCTCGGCCAGCGGCTTGCCCATCTCTCGCGTCATCTGCAGCGCGAACTCCTCCTGACGATCCTGCAGCAGGTCGAAGGCCCGGCGCAGGATCTCGCCGCGCACCCGCGGTGCGGTGGCCGCCCAGGACGCGGCGGCCGCGACCGCCGCGTCGAGGGCGCGCAGGCCGTCGGCGGGGCTCGCGTCGGCGACCCGGGTGAGGATCTCGCCGGTCGACGGGTCAGACACCGCGAAGGTCGCCCCCGCCTCGGCGGGCTCCCACGCGCCACCGATGAACAGTCCGTGCGGGACTCCGTCGAGGAGCGGGGGCCTGGCGGGGCCGGTGGCGGTCATCCGGTCGCTCACGAGGCGGCCAGCGCATCGGCGACGACAGTGAGACCCTCGATGAGCAGGTCGTTGGAGATAGCGAGCGGCGGGAGAAACCGAACGACGTTGCCGTGCGTTCCGCAGGTGAGCAGGATCACGCCCCGGGCGTGCGCGAAGGCCGCGACACGCTGGGTGAGGGCCGCGTCGGGAGCGCCCGTCGCGGGGTCGACGAGCTCGATCGCGACCATGGCACCGCGGCCGCGCACGTCTCCGACGCGGGGGTCGGCGCCCTGCAGCACGGTCAGGCGGCTGATCAGGATCTCCCCCAACTGGGCGGCGCGGGCCACCAGGCCGTCGTTCTCGAAACCGTCGATCGCCGCGAGGGCGGCCGCGCAGGCGATCGGGTTGCCGGCGTAGGTTCCGCCGAGGCCGCCCACGAGCGGCGCATCCATCACGTCTGCTCTGCCGGTCACGGCCGACAGCGGGAGTCCTCCGGCGATTCCCTTGGCGGTGACGATCACGTCGGGGACGATGCCCTCGTGCTCGCTCGCGAACATCGCGCCGGTGCGGCCGAAGCCCGTCTGCACCTCGTCGGCGATGAAGACGACGTTGTTGGTGCGGGCCCACTCCACGAGGGCGGGCAGGAATCCGGGAGCCGGCACGATGAACCCGCCCTCTCCCTGGATCGGTTCGATGATGATCGCGGCCAGGTTCGAGGCGCCGATCTGCTTCTCGATCTGGTCGATGGCGCGGGCAGCGGAATCCGCTCCGCTCAGGCCGCCGTCACGAAAGGGGTAGGACAGTGGGGCGCGGTAGGTCTCAGAGGCGAACGGGCCGAACCCGCTCTTGTAGGGAACCGACTTCGCGGTGAGCGCCATGGTGAGGTTGGTGCGGCCGTGGTAGGCGTGGTCGAAGGCGACGACGGCCTGCTTGCCGGTGAACACCCGGGCGACCTTCACCGCGTTCTCGACCGCCTCCGCACCCGAATTGAACAGTGCGGTGCGCTTCTCGTGGTCGCCCGGGGTGATCCGGTTGAGGGCTTCCGCAACCGCCACGTAACCCTCGTAGCCGGTCACCGTGAAGGCGGTGTGGGTGAACTGGGCGGCCTGCGCCTGCACGGCCGCAACGACGGCCGGCGCCGAGTTGCCGACGCCGGTGACGGCGATTCCCGAACCGAGGTCGATCAGAGAGTTGCCGTCGACGTCGACGAGCACTCCACCGCCGGCGGCGACCACGAACACGGGAACGCTGATGCCGACACCGCGGGCGACTGCGGAGCTCTTGCGCTGCAGCAGCGCGCGCGATTGAGGGCCGGGCACCTCGGTGACCAGGCGTCGTTCCTGCGGGAGGGAGGGCCCGCCGACGGGGATCGTTCCCGCCGGACCCGCCTGTGTGGTGGTGAGGGTCATCGTCGCTTCTCCAGTTCGGTGTTCGGGCCGCTCGTGGTCGTGGCGGTGAGTGTCACGTTACGCAGGCCGCACCGCCCCACAACGTGCCAGAATGACCATGTTCAGCATAAAACTGCCACTTCGTCACATCCTCCGGTTAGAAACGGATGCCCATGCCCGCCACCGTCCGACGCCTGCTCCGCCAACCGAACCTGCAGCTCGAGCTGGCCCACCGCGGCGATTCCGCCGACCACGCCATCGGCTGGGTGTGCAGTTCCGACCTCGCCGACCCCACCCCGTTCCTCACCGGCGGTGAAATGCTGCTGACCACGGGCACCCAGTTCTCCGACCGAGCCGAGCCGCAAACCTACGACGCCTACGTTGCCCGGCTTGCGGCGCGCCGGGTCGTCGCGCTCGGCTTCGGCACGGGGGTCATTCGCTCGGGCATCCCGTCGGAACTGCTCGACGCGTGCGTCGCGCACGGCCTGCCGCTCGTGGCGGTGCCGCGCGGCACCCCCTTTCTCGCCATCATCCGCTGGGCCGCCGACATTCTTGCTCGCGAAGCCCGGGCGCACGACGAGTGGGCCTTCGCCGCCCAGCGCACGATCTCACTCGCCGCGCTCGGCGCCGGAGGACTCGCCGATGTGCTCGCCGCCCTCGGCGAGCAGCTCTCCTGCCGGGTCGCCCTGTTCGATCTCGACTCCGAGGTCGACGCCACGGTAACGGGCGACGATTTCTCTGACGCTGAGCTGCGCGCCCTCACGGGCGAGACGCGGCGCCTGCTGCGGGCGGGGGGGCGGGCATCCGGCTCATTCACGGTCGGTGCGCTCCGGGCGAGCGTCCAGACGCTCGGCCAGCCCGGTCGCCTGCACGGCGCTCTCGCCCTGCTGGGCGATATTCCCCAAGACGCCGCCACCCGCGGCGTTGTCACCGGCGCGGTCGCCCTGGCCGAGGTCGCGCTCGAGCAGCGCAGCATCCGCCGCGGCAGCCTCCTCGCCCTACACACCGAAGCGCTCGCGCTCATGGTCGAGGGGCACACCGCCTCTGTCGTGCGCGCGCTCCCGACCATCCCTACCGGGCGGATACGCGTCACGCTCGTGCACGTCGATCCCGAGGACGGGCGCCTCGCCGCCACCCTCGAGCGTCGCTCCCGGCACCTCGAGGGCGGGCTTTTCACGGCGATGCACCGCGGCGCGCTGGCGGTCCTCGTCGGCGCAGACGAGTGGCCGTGGCTGTCGGCGTTCCTGCGTGACAATGAGGCGACGGCGGGCGTCTCCGACCTGGGCTCCGTCGACGAGCTCGCCGCCGGGCTCGCTCAGGCGCGCCGCGCTCTCGGGAGCGCGCGGTCAGCCGGCGCCGCCATCACCGAATTCTCGCACCTGCGCCGCACGTCGGTGACGGGCGTGCTGCGCGGCACCGAGGCCCCCGCGATCGCGGCCGCCCGACTCGACACGTTTCTCAGAGCGGATGCCGGCCGCGCGCTGTTGCGGTGCGCCGCGGTCTGGCTCTCTCACAACGGTCAGTGGGATCCCGCGGCGACCGCTCTCGGGTTGCACCGGCACAGCCTGCGCTCCCGCATCGAGCGGGTGGGCGAGGCGCTCGAGCTCGACCTGGCGACCTTCACCGATCGCGCCGAGCTGTGGCTGATGCTCACCGTCCTTGATCTTGACCTTGACCTTGACCAACCGGAGTGACGGAGGCGCCGGCGTGCGTCAGGCCGGGATCCGGGTGTGCGTCAGTGCCACCGGCGCGTGCGGGGCGTGGGTCTCGGGCGCGGCAACGGCCCCGGCCGGCGCACGCCCGTGGAACACATCCAGGATCGACCCGGTCGCCATCTGAAACAGGCGCGTCTCCGCTTCATCGGAATACCAGGCCCCGTGCGGACTGAGAAGCACGCCGGGAACCCGTCGCACCCGCGCGTTCTGCACCAGCGGTTCGTGCTCGAACACGTCAAGGCCCGCCCCTGACAGCTGTCCGCTCTCGACGGCATCGCAGAGAGCGTCGATGTCCAGAAGGGCGCCGCGGGCCACGTTCACCAGGAATGTTCCCGGGCGAAGCAGCGCCAGCCTGCTCGAGTCGATCAGGTGCCGGGTGTCCGGCATCAGCGGAACGTGCAGGCTCACGGCGTCCGCGTTCTGGAGCGCAGCCTCAACGGAGCCGGCTCGTGAGACGCCGAGCCGCTCGAAGGCGGCAGCCGGGGTCAACGGGTCGTATGCCTGCACGACCACGCCCAGCGAACCGAGCAGCCCGGCCACGGCCTGTGCAATCCGGCCGAAGCCCACCAGGCCGACAACGGCCCCACGAATGCGCTTCGGGCCGTTGAGAGTCACGTCCCAGTCGCCGCGGCGCACGCTCGCGTCGAGGGCGGGGATTCCCCGTAACCCAGCCAGGATGAGTGCCACGGTGTGTTCGGCGACCTCATCGGTGCAGTATCCCGCGGCGGTGCTCACCCACGCACCGGCCGCGGTCACGGCCGAAACCGGAACGTGGTCGTATCCGGTGGAACTCACCGACACGATGCGCAGGCCGGTCAGGTTTGCCACCTCGGCCTCGGTCATGGGGCTTTCCGGGCCGAGCAGCACCGCGAAGACCTCGCCTGCGGGCGGCAGGCTCGCCGCCGCCCGCACCTCGAAATGCTCTGCGTCCTCCCCCAGCGCCGCCTCGATCCGGGCGACGGATGCGAAAGGGTCCAGCACCAGGATCGTCCGGCGCGAACTCACTTCAGCACCCGGGACAAGAACGCTTTGGTGCGATGGTGGATCGGGGCGTCGAAAACCTGCTCGGGCGGCCCGGTCTCCACGATCACGCCGTGGTCCATGAACACGACGTTGTCGGCCACCTCCCGGGCGAATCCGATCTCGTGCGTGACGACGATCATGGTGACACCGGTCGCGGCGAGGTTGCGCATCACATCGAGAACCTCGCCGACCAGTTCCGGGTCGAGGGCGGATGTGGGCTCATCGAAGAGCATCACCTTGGGCTGCATGGCGAGCGCGCGGGCGATCGCCACGCGCTGCTGCTGCCCGCCGGAGAGCTGGCTCGGGTACCGGTCTCCCATGTCGGCCAGCCCCACCCGTCCCAGCAGGTCTTGGGCACGGGCACGCAACGCGGCCGGGCTCTCGCGGCGAAGCCGGCGGGGCGCTTCGATGATGTTCTGCAGCGCCGTCATATGGGGAAACAGATTGAAGCCCTGAAACACCATTCCCAGGCCTTCGCGCTGACGGGAGATCGCTTTGTTGCCCAGCTCGTGCAGCACATCTCCCCTCCGGCGGTAGCCGATGAGCTCACCGTCAACGGTGATGGTGCCGTTGTCGGGTTTTTCCAGGTGATTCAGGCAGCGCAGCAGAGTGGATTTTCCGCTTCCCGACGGGCCGAGCACACAGGTCACTTCTCCGGCTGTCACCCGCAGCGACACGTTCTTGAGCACCTCAACGGCACCGAAAGACTTGTACAGGTTGGCGGCGTCGACCATCAGCCTGCCGACGTCTCCGGGTTCGGCGCTGCTGGCGGTTTGCGTGGTCATGATGGCTGTCCTGTCGTCAGGCTGCGCGCTCATGGGCGCACCCGGTCGGGGGTGAGGTTGCGAAGCCACTGTCGCAACAGCGGTCGCCGGGCAGTGCGGGTGCTGCTGCGCATCAAACGCCTCTCGAGCAGGTACTGCCCGATGGTGGCAATCGTTGTCAGCAGCAGGTACCAGACGGTGGCCACGAGCAGCATCTCCATTGGCGTGAAGTCCCGGGTGCCGATGTACTGGGCATTCGTCAAGAGGTCGCCGGCGCCGATCACGGCGACCAGCGAGGTCATTTTGAGCAGGGTGATCAACTCGTTGCCCGCGGGCGGGATGACCACTTTCATCGCCTGAGGCAGCACGATGCGCCGCAGGACCGCCCCGTGCGGCATGCCGAGCGCCGAGCCGGCTTCTTTCTGACCGGGGTGTACGGCCAGAATGCCGCCGCGCACGATCTCGGCCATGTAGGCCGCTTCGTTCAGGGCGAGGGCGAGCAGGGCGGCCATGACCGGGGTGATGAAGACGTTGGTGTCGACGCTGAGCGCACCGAGACCGAGCCGGGGAAAGAACAGGGCCAGGTTGTACCACAGCAGCAGTTGCACGAGCAGGGGCGTGCCTCGGAAGAACCAGATGTAGGCGCCGCTGACGGCGAACAAGACAACGTTCTTCGACATGCGCATGACGGCCAGCACGATGCCGCCGATGACCCCGATGATGAGGCTCACGACGGTGAGCCAGACAGTCGTCCACAGACCCGACAGAATGGTGGGGTACGCGAGGTACTCGGCGATCACCTCCCAGCGAATGGAGTCGTTCGTGGCGATGGCGTTCACGAACGCCACGAGCACCACGACCACGATGGCCCCGGAGATCCACTGGCCGTACTTGCGGTTCTGCACGACCCGGAGGCCGGGCGCGGCGGGTGCAGCCACCTCCAGCGTCCCGGTCTCCGTTTCGTGAAAGGACATGACTACTCGATGCCGTCGTTGATGGTCGCGGAATCGACGGCGCCGCTGCCGAGGGTGTGAGCGTCAAGAATCTCGGCGTAGGTGCCGTCGTCGATGAGTGACTGGAGCGCTGCCTGCATGGCGCCGCTCAGCTTGGTGGAGTCCTGGCGGAACATCATGCCCACGAGGGTGGGTGTGATCAGTTCGGTGTTGGACACCTCGAAGGTGCTGCCGTCACCCTGCTGTGAGATGTTGTAGCGCGCCACGGCGTCCTGCACCAGCAGGGCGTTGACTCGGCCGCTCTGAACCTGCAGAAATGCGGTCTGGTTGTCGGGCAGCGCAACGATGCCCACGTTGTTCGTGGCGCACTCGCCGTCGTTCAGGGCCACCAGCATGCTCTCCTGCGCGGATGCCTTCAGCACGGACACGGGCTGCCCACACAGGTCAGCCATCGTGAAGATGTCTTCGGGGTTTCCGGCCAGTACGACGATGCCCTGGCTGGACTTGTAGTAGTTCACGAAGTCGTACTGGGCCCGGCGTTCGGCGGTGTTGGTGTACCCGGCGGCGAGCATGTCGAAGCGGTTCGCGTCGAGGGCGGGAAGAAGTCCGTCGAAGGCGGCGTTGGTGAGTTCGAAGGTGACGCCGAGTCGCTGGGTGAGAGCGGTCACGAGGTCAGGGTCGAACCCCACGATGGTGGTGCCGTCAGCGTCGAGGTATTCGTACGGCGCGTACATGGCCTCAGTGCCGATCTTGATGACCTTGCTGGCCTGAATGTCGTCGGGAAGCATGTCGAACAGGGCGGCGTCGGCACTCACCGCGGTATCGGGTGCCGAGTCAGCAGCAGGTTCGGCGGCAGCGGCGCAGCCGGACAGCAGGGCGACAGAGGCAAGTCCGGCCACGATGGCGAAAATGCTCGGACGGTTTTGTCGCCAGGTGCGTGCGGTAGAAGTCAACATGGTTTCTCCGATTGTTCTGATGAGCCGTGCAGGATGGGGTGGTGTTCGACGGGAAAAAGGTCAGAGGTGAGTGGGCGCGAACAGTTCCAGGTGGGCCCGCAGCACAACGACGGCGGGGCCGGGCGAGGCCCAGGCTTCGGCGAGGGCAGCCCCGAGCGTTTCCGGTGTGGCGTTCCAGGCCGGAACGCCGAAGGAGGCCACGAGGGCCGGGAAATCGGGTCGGGCCAGTTCGGTGGCGGTGGCCTGCCCGAAGCTCGCGACCATGTATTCCCGCAGGATCCCGTAGCCGCCGTCATCGACGATCAGCCAGGTGACCGGGGTGTCGTGTTGACGTGCGGCAGCCAGTTCGGCGATGGAGTACATGGCACCGCCGTCGCCGGTGACGGCGAACGTGCGCCGCCCGGTTCCCTCGGCAGCCCCGAGAGCGGCCGGAAAGCCGAAGCCGAGCCCGCCGGCTCCCTGGGCACTGTGGAAACCGCCGTTTTGCGGATCCCAGGCCGACCAGGCCCAGTATCCGGCGATCGTCATGTCCCAGAACGTGTCGGCGTCATGCGGAACTGCACGGCGCATGTCTGCCAGCAGACGGCGTTCCATGCCGAGGTTCTGGCCGTCGAGGCGTTGCTCTATTTTGCGCAGCAACGCACTCACCGTGCGGGCCGCGTCCGGGCGCCGGGCCGGCTGAACCGCTTCGGCGAGGGCCCCGAGGGCGAGGGCCGCATCGGCATGGATTCCCAGGGCAGGGTGGTTGGATTCCAGCACCCGGGCTTCGGCGTCAATCTGAATGAGGCGGCCGGCGGGGGTGAAGGTGAAGTAGTTGCTCGTGATCTCGCCCAGCGACGTGCCCACGACCAGGAGCACATCGGCGTTCTGCAGCAGTTGCGTCGTGTGCTGGTCTTCGATCCAGGACTGCGCGCTCAGCTCGTGGTTCCAGGGAAAAGCGCCTTTACCGCCGACCGTGCTCACGACCGGGGCCTGGATCCGTTCGGCCAGGGCGAGCAGTTCACGGTGAGCGCCGGAGCGCCGAACGCCGCCGCCGGCGAGAATGACGGGGTTGCGGGCTCCATCCAGCAGGCGCGCTGCTGCACCGATGAGTTCGGCGCGCGGTGCACGGGGAACGGGATCCGGGTGCACGTCGACGACCCGGGGCAGGGTGGTGGGTTCCAGCAGCACGTCCTGGGGGATTTCGACCCACACGGGACCGGCCGGTGCGGAGATCGCGAGGGTCCAGGCATCCGCGATCGCCGAGGGGATCTGACCCGGCGTACGCACGAGCCAGGTGTCCTTGCTGACCTGCGCCGCAGCATCGCGCTGGTCATCGAGCTGATGCAGCAGGCCCTTGCGAACCCCGCCCAGCCCCACTCGGGGAATCTGGCTGGCGATCACGACGATCGGCACACCCGTCGCGTACGCCTCCTGCAGGCCGGCCAGGGCAGTGAGGGCGCCGGGGCCGGTGGACAGGAACAGAACACCGACCTCTCCGGTCGCCCGGGCGTACCCGTCGGCGGCGAAGGCGGCATTGTTTTCGACCCGGGAACTCACGAAGTGGAGGCGGCCGCGGCTGAGGGCGTCGAAAAGGCCCAGGGCGTGCTGGCCGGGAATTCCGAACACGGTGCGCACGCCCAGCGCCTCGAGCGTTTCGACGGCGAGATCTCCGCCGGTACGTCGATTGTCGGTCATGTTCTGCGCTCCCTGCCTCAAACCACACCAGCCGTGATTTTCTTCTGAAGTAACTAAAGTATTCCCTCAGAAAACAAGAATGCAAGGTTTTTTCGGCATTGCCGACTTCGTAACAGAGAGTTCACACAGCGCGCGAAAACCCGAAACATGTACATTCCGGGGTCGGCTGCACGCCCAGGCTTAGACCGAGCCCTCCCAGGCCGCCGGAGCCAGAACCCAGATGAGCTCCGTTTCAACGTCGGGGTCGGCGAACCAGGTGTGCGGCTCGCGGCCGTCGAACGTGAGTGAATCACCGGGCGCGAGTTGCCAGGTGCGGTCGCTGAACTGAACCACCAGCGACCCGGACAGCACGTGCACCACATCCACGGGCGAGTTCACGGTGTACAACTTGTCGCCTCCCGCACCCCCGGGAACAACCGTGGAACGCACCACCTGAACCCGGCCTTCGCGGCGGGGGGTGAGCAGGCGCTCATTGGCTCCGACGCCGCCGAGATTGATGTTCGGGGCGTTCTCCGCGGTCACGAGCCCGCCCACGGAGGACGTGAACAGGTCACCGATGCTCACGTTCAGCACCTCACACAGAGCGACGAGAGTGGCCACGCTGGGCGACGTCATGTCGCGTTCAATGCGACTGATGAACCCCTTGGTGAGCCCCGTCGCGACCGCGAGTTGGTCAATCGTGTACTGCTGCGCCCGGCGGGCGGCGCGCAGGCGATTGCCGATGGCCGCTCGCTGGTTCGAGGGCTCGACGGGCATCGGACGCATGTTTTCTCCTGAGAACGCGAAGTGACGACCCTTATTCTGGCAGGTGAATTGACTTGTTGCTAGAAAAGCAACATATTATGCTTATCAAACAACTAAAATGCCGGCACACACCGCTGTGTTGCAGAGACCGAACACGTCACAACGGCGGGACGCACGACCAGAAAGCCCGCGAAAGGACACGCAGATGACCATAATCAGCGACTCGACCATGGAACTGTCGGATGGCAAATTCCACCGCCTCATGGGCCCCGAAGCCACTCCCCCGTTCTCGCACCATGACGAACTGGAATCGGTCTGGGGGCGCCGCTGGGGCGCCGCCGACGAGGTGGCAAAACTTCGATCGGTGCTCATGCGCCGCCCCAGCCGAGGGCTGGCAAAAATCACCGAGGATGCCTACAACGCAGAACTCGGCGCGCTGGTCGACCCGGCCCGCCGGTGGTACTGGACCGGGCCGGACGCCCCCGATATGACCCTGCTCGACGCGCAATACCAAGGCTTCGTCGACACCTTGACGGCGAATGGAGTGGAGGTCGTCTTCGCCCCCGAGCTGGGCGACACCTTCACCAAGGCCGTCTACACCCGTGACCCCCTCGTCACCGTTCCGGGCGGCGCCGTCATCGGCCGACTCGCCCCGCGCATGCGCCGCGGCGAAGAGCAGTCCATCACCCAGACCGTCGCGGCCGCCGGGCTCCCCATTCTCGGCACCATCACCGGCGAAGGCCTCGTCGAAGGCGGCAGCTTCGTCAAAGTACGCAAAGACCTGGCCTTCTTTGGCACGTCCGTGCGCTGCAACCCCGAGGGCTACCGCCAGCTGGCGAGAATCCTCGAGGAGCAGGGCATCACGCTCAAGCAGGTCAACCTGCCCGGCTATCTCATTCACCTCGACATGTGCTCGGTCATGCTCGATGACAACCTCGCCCTCGTCAACCCTCGCCTCGCTCCCTACGATTACATGACGGCGCTCTGGGACCTGGGAATTGAAACCCTCGAGGTGGACAGCCGCGAAGAATGGGCCTGCAACATGCTCGTCCTTGACAGAAGAAAGGTCATCATGCCCGACCATTTGCCCCTGACCGCCTCGATGCTGCGCGATGAGGCCGGCATCGACGTCACAGCCATTCCGTTTCGTGAGATTCTCAAAAACGGCGGCGGCCTGCACTGCTCGACCATGGAGCTGCAGCGTGACTGGGCTTGAGTCCGGGCGCCCGTCGTCGGTTGGCGACGCGGCGTTCCTCGACGATTTCGTCACCATGTCGAGCTTCGGAGCCACCATCAACCAGGGCGTCGACCGCCAGGCTGCCACCGCGGCCGACGGACAGACCCGGCACTGGTTCGCCGGGCTGCTGCGCTCGCACGGGTTCACCGTCGACATCGACCCGATCGGCAACATCTTCGGTCTGCTGCAGCTCGTGCCCGGCGCGCCGTACATTCTGCTCGGCTCGCACCTCGACAGCCAGCCGCTCGCCGGCCGATTCGACGGCGCCTACGGTGTTCTCGCCGCCGCGCACGCTGCGATCCGCGCGCGTGACCAGTTCGCAGCGAACGGCGTCACCCCCACGTTCAACCTGGCCGTCGTGGACTGGTTCAACGAAGAAGGCTGCCGGTTCAAACCGAGCATGATGGGCAGCGGTGTGTTCACCGGCCTGCTCGACCTGGAGAAGACTCTGGCCACCACCGACGCCCAGGGCGTGACCGTCGCCGAGGCGCTGCACGCCATCGACGGTGTCGGCACCTTCACCCCGCCGCCCATCGCGGCCTACTCAGAGATTCACATCGAGCAGGGTCGCAGCATGAATGATGCCGGCACGACCATCGGATTGGTCTCATCGACCTGGTCGGCGCGCAAGTACGAGATCGTCGTGCGCGGCGAGCAGTCCCACTCGGGCGCAACGCGAATGAAAGACCGCCGCGATGCGCTGCTCGGCGCAGCCAAGGTGATCGTGGCGGTGAACGACCTGCTCGCCGAATTCGACGAAGAGGCCGTGCACAGCTCAATCAGCGAGCTGTATGTGGCCCCTAACTCTCCCGTGACCGTGGCCCGCGAAGTGCGGTTTCTGATCGATATCCGCGCCCGGGAATCCCGGTTGCTCGCCGAGGCCTACGCGCACCTTCAGAACGCGATCGCCCGGATCGAGGCGGAGTGCCGGGTGAGCGTCGACGAGATCGGCGCGAGCATCTGGGAGAGCGGTCCGTTTCTGGAGAGCGGCATCGAGCTGTCCCGCAGCTCAGCCGAGGCCCTGGGGTACTCGAACGACCGTGTGCTCACCCTGGCCGGCCACGACGCCACGAACATGAAGGAGATCGTGCCCACGGTCATGCTCTTCGTTCCCAGCGCCGCGGACGGCATCTCGCACAACGAACGCGAGTTCACCGCTGATGCCGACCTGGTGGCCGGTGTCAACGTGCTGACGAGCGTTGCCACCCGGCTGGCCCTCGGAGACCTGCCCGAGTCGCTCAGCAGCCTCGCGGCCACCGCCGCGCGCTGACAAAACCGCAGCCGGCGCCTGCCGTTTCACGATAGGCGCCGACTGCGGTCGTGCCGTTCAGCCGTGCTGTTCAGTCGGGCCGGCCGGCGCCGGGTTCAGGCGCCGAGCTCGATGGCGACGGCCCGAACCGGAGCCCCGTCGGCCGCTTCAAAAGCGATCGGCAACAGCGAGATGAACGGCGCCGCGAAATCGATCGCGGCCACATTGGTCATGTTTTCGCAGATCACGCCGTCCACGTCGGCGATGAGGTGGTGCACCGGAAAGCCTTCGCCGGGATGTGCGTCGTCGGGCGTTTCGTCGATGTTGATCGCATCGATCGCAAAGGTGCGCGCGCCCAGCTCGATCAGCCGGCGACAGGCATCCGCGTCGAGGAACGGATTCTCAAAGTACTCGTCGGTGCCGTAGTGCGCACTCCAGCCGGTGTGCAGAATCACGATCGATCCCGGCTGCACCTGGTCGGCCACGGGGGCGATCAGGTCCCAGCCGATGCGTCCGCGGGCGCCGGCGGACCGCGCGTCGACGATCACTCCCCGGCCCACGAAACGGTGCAGGGGCAGTTCGTCGATCTTCAGGCCGGTTGCGCTGACCCATGCCTGATAACGCCCGCATGCTCCTGGTCGACACCCGGAAGGTAACCGGGCAGGTCGACAAGCGTGATTAGCGGGATATTAAATGCGTCGCAGAACCTAATAAACCTGGCAGCCTTATCGGAAGAATCAACATCAAGCACACCGGCAAGCACAAGGGGTTGGTTAGCAACGAATCCCACCGTCTGGCCGTTCATCCGTCCGTACCCTATAACAATATTTGGGGCGAACATCTCAGCCACCTCAAAGAATTCACTTCCATCGGCCAGGGCCCTGATAACATTCCTGACATCATAGGGTTGTTTGGGATCGGCAGGAACGATATTGTCAATTTTGTAGGCATTCTTGGGATTACGCGGCCTCATTGGCCTTGCTTTGCGCTTATTGTTCCAGGGAATATAAGAAATCAGGTTTTTGATCTGTTCAAAACATTCCTTCTCGCTTTCAGCGTAAAAATGGGCATTCCCTGTTTTCTCACTGTGAACCCTTGCTCCGCCGAGTTCTTCCATTGAGATCTCTTCGCCGAGTACAGTTTTAATTACTTCGGGGCCGGTGATAAACATCTTGGATATTTTGTCGACCACAAAAACAAAATCTGTTAAAGCCGGTGAATAGACAGCTCCTCCCGCACAAGGGCCCAGGATCACTGAAATCTGTGGAATAATGCCTGAGGCCAGAGTGTTCCTGTAGAAGATCTCCCCATAACCGGCAAGTGAATTCACGCCTTCCTGCACCCGGGCCCCCCCTGAATCGTTAATACCGATGAGGGGTACTTTCATTTTCAGGGCATGATCCATGATCTTTGTGATCTTCCTTGCATGCATTGAACCGAGGGAGCCCCCAGCAACTGTAAAGTCCTGGGCGAAAATGCAAATTGGGGAACCGTAAATTTTACCTGTCCCGGTAATCACTCCATCACCCGGAAGGTTTTTCTTATCCATGTCAAAATCCCGCCCTTCATGACGGGCAAACAAATCATATTCCTGGAAAGAGTCTTCATCCAGCAATGAGATTATTCTTTCCCGGGCGGTCATTTTTCCCAGCGCCTGTTGTTTCTGAATGGCTTTTTCCCCGCCTCCCTGCAACATCTGCTCCCTTCTCTCGACGAGTTCCCTGGTTTTTCTTTTTAATGACATAATTAGGATGGTTTAATTGATTTCAATTCCAGATGACCGGTAGGCTTAAGGAAGCCTCAATCAACAATTTCCCTCAAACAACATTACAAAAAAATCAGCACCTGAAAAAATAAGGATACGGAAACAAACAAAATCCGTATTATTCCACTATACTAATCAGCTCAACTTCGAAGATCAGGACCATATTAGGCCCGATAGGGCCGCCCGGACGCGGGTTTGAGCCATAAGCCAGTTCGCTGGGTATGAAAAACTTATATTTCGATCC
>JAWOHA010000216.1:0-4391 GCA_046496385.1 Cryobacterium sp.
TCCTGGGCATTCTCGGCCTGACGGACTGAGGTCGTGTAAATCTCCGCCATGGTCGGGAACCGTACCGAGTAGGTCTCGCTGACACCGAGTTTCGGTCCCGAAACGGCATCGTTGTCGAGCGCTTCCACGCGGTAGCGCATGACCTCTCCGGGCACCATGTCGACCGAACTCAAGTCCCAGATGTATTCAACCGTGTCCTCGCGCCCGCCAGTTGCTTGCTTCAGGAGAGTGCGACTGTTGAGGCTGTCCTTACCAAAGCGCAGATGCACGCTCCCGACGCCGAAGTCGTCCAGAACGTCGGCGACGAGTGGCAGCTTCATGCTTGCCGGCATGTCGATGTCCCGACCGGGCAGAAGCACCCTCACGAACGGAGACTCGTCGGCCACGGAGTGGACACGGAGAACGGCAGCGTCCGATGTCGAACTGCCGTCCGACAGGCTGATGGCGCCCGACGCATCGGAGGCAACTCGAAACGAACCGACAACACCCGTGCCGTCCTCGTCGACTGCGAGCGCAGAGCTGTCGGCTCCCACTCTAATCTGCGCTGACGCGACACGACGGGTCACCGTACCACTCACCCGCACGACGGTGCCCCGCAATGCCCTGATGTCCGGCGAACTGGAACTGAAACCGGCCAGGCCGGTGTATGCCGGGTACTCGTAATCGAACCGCAACTCGCGGAACACGAGCGGCTCGGTTATCCCCACGTGTCGGCGCTCCGACGTCAGACCGAGAACCCTGAACTCGTAGGAGAACTCATCATCGACCGGCAGGGCCACGTCGCATCTCTCGCCACTCAGTTTGACGACGCGACTCACACCGCGAGCACTATACGCCACGAGGCGCACGCGGCGAAAGACCCCGGCCGGCTCGACGCGACAACTTAGCACGACCGTCGCTCCCCGTGCGACCGACGTATCCGACGACAGCACTGTGATGGCCGCGACTCGACCCGCCTGTCCAATCAGGTTAGCTGCGCCGATCCACAGGCGCATCGGGACAATCACGCAACAGGCAAGCACACCCGCGACGGCGACCGAAAGCGCGACCAATCCTGACCGGACCGGCAGACGGCTCACCAACGGGCGCAACTCCACCCCATTGATGGACGCATCGACCTCTGTAAGCGCAGCAGCCAGCAAATCGGGGGAGTAACGCTCGCGACCTTCTGACCTCCAGTCGCCCAACTCCAAAGCAGACACGATTCTGCCTCTCAGTGCGGGCTTCAGTATCTCAAGGTCCTCGGCAACGCATCTGACCCTTGCCCCTCGAACCCACCGCAGTCCCAGCCAGACGATAACCGGCACAACCACCAGGACAGTCCAGCCGCTCAACATCAACATCGCCCCGGCAGTGGCCGCAGACAGGATCAATCCCGTAAGCCACAGCCCGGACCCGGCCAACGCAACGCGCCTCCTGGCGGCTGCCAAGCGGGTCAGCGCGCTGATTAACAGAGTTGGCTGTGACATTACGTTGGAGTTGCCGTCACAGAGATTCTAGGATACGGCCGCAACCAGTCAACCGACCGCGGTGCGTGCACCAGGACATCACTGCGAGGTACTGGCAATACCGTGCGCTGAGTTACCGATGAAGGAAGCCGCGTATCCTGTCAGCAGCCCCGGCTCCCTAGACAGCAAGTTGGGACAGTGTACTCCGGAAACTAGAGAATTCAGGTGGAAGACAATCAGAAGCAAGGACCGCGCAGGGCACTCACGCTCGAATCCAACCCTGAGACGATCCGTTTGGCGAACGAGAACGGCCGGACGGTTGCCGGGGTCGCTTCAGACCTCAGCTTGAGTGAGCAGATGCTGCACAAGGGGCGCGGGCTTCTGCAGGCCAACGCGACCTTTGTGTATCCGGGTACCGGTCGCCTCACGCCACAAGTCAAGGAAGTATGTAGGCTGCGTCGGTCATAACAGCATGCGAAGCAGGAGCGAAGCCTTAGAAGACGCACGGCAATCTAGCTAACGCAGGCAATGCAAAAAGGCAACGGCCAACAGATAACGACCCGAACCGGCAGTGGAGTGAGATGTCGGGCGCTGAGTACCCAAGCCCGGCTGAATACGAGTCAGTCAGATGCCTCCTGACCCCGTGTCCACGGAACTGGGGGAATCCCTGTCAGCACTGGCACCAGACTTCGCTCCGACGAAGCGCGAACCGAAGCACCCGAGCCTCCTCCAGTTCCATTCCCCCGACGTTCCTTGCCTCCCAGATGTGAATTGCCACCGCTCACAACGACGCCTGCAACTGCAACAGCACCCGGTTTCGCTCGGACAACGATGCGGACTGCCGCGATTGTTGGCGCAGGTAATCGTAGTTCACCATCAAACGCATCGCATCACCACGCAATTCGACATTGGCGCCTGCAGTGACTCCGAGAGCCCAGGTCCTGCTGACATCTAGGCTTCCCTGCAACCTGCCTACAAGTTCAAGCCAGTCAACCGCACGATAGGCTGTCTGCGCGTAACCCGCAGTGACTCCGTACGCGCCAATGAGTGCGTGCTGAATCTCTGCCGCCATCACAAGCCCGCCGAATCCGAAACCCAATTCCAATGCGTAGTTCACCATGAGTCCACCATCCGGCCCCATCCGACCGTAGTAGCCGCGGCCACCGATGAACGAAGTCTCGAGGAATGCAGGACGAAACAGTAACCGACCACTGATGTCTTTCCACTTGTTCTCATCTTGCAGCCAGCCCGATCTGCCGAATCCGTTGACGAAAGCGATGCTGGCGGCTACCAGACCCGAATCCCGCGCCAGCATCAGACCGACATCTCTCGGATCGTACGGCTTCCATGCTCCCTTCAAGAGGGAGTACTCAACAGCCTTCAGGTCCTGCGGAAGGGTCAGCGCTTCGTGGCCAATGGGCGGGATGAACTGACCCGCACGCAACAGAAGACCCGCCGGCAGTCTGAAGTCAACATAGAGGTCGAGCGCCCGTTCGTTCCAGCCGGCATCGAAACTGACCCTCACCGCAGTGCCGGGGGCCGGACGGAAGTTCAGCCCGACCGGCGCCCCAAACCGGTAGAATGAGAAGTCAATCTGGGAAACACCGCCCTCGCTGACCCGTTGCCAGCGTGCGTTTGCCCATGCGACAGCGTCCAGCGTGAGCCTGTTCTCAACCAGCACAACTTCGGCGACAGCCAACGTAGTCGTAAGCACCACAAGCAGACCAGTCACCCTAACTCGTGCGTTCACCGCGACTCCACCCTCCTCTCAGTTTGATCTCTACTTCCGCCCACACCGGCCACCCAGATATTGACTTCACCCGCAGGCTCCATAGACTCGCCGCATGCCCGCGTCGATCCAGGTCGCCTGCTGCAAGATGCAACACATACGGAAGTGTACAAACCAACATGGCGAGCGCAAGACCTGAGCTCCTGATCGCCTGCAAGGGATTCTGGCCGCACGTTGGAGGCGTTGAAGAAGCCGCCCGTCGGCTGGCCGTTCCGCTAGCGGATGACTTCAGGGTTACCGTGCTTGCAGTCAGTGATGACCGGAGTGGTTGCGACACTTGCTGCAAGCACATCAGAGTGGTCAAACTCCCGCTGCTCATGCGCCCTCTCTCGACGCCAATCGCCGCGGGCTTCGCGCAAGCTTTTCGCAGACTGGCGGCCTCATCCGACATCATCCACGTCCATTCGCCTTGGCCGATGGGCGAACTGGCACTGCTTACAGCCAGGCTACGGTCTCCGGTTGTCCTGACTTGGCACTTTGACATCGTGAAACAGCGAGCCGTTGCGCCGCTCTACAGACCGCTGGTCGCAGCCGTGCTTAAGCGCTGCGCGCGAGTCATCTGCTCCAATCCCAACCTGGCCGCGACGTCACCCTATCTCGCGAACTGCGGCGAGAAGCTGGCGGTGATTCCGTTCGGAATCGAAACCTCGGCTTGGGAACCGCGGGGTGACGAGGCAAGCGAGGTCGAGCGAATCCGTCTCAGGAACAAACACCCGCTTGTGCTCTTCGTCGGCCGGTTGGTCTACTACAAGGGCGTCGATGTGCTACTGCGTGCCATCGCCCAAATTGACGCCAACCTCGCCCTGATCGGCACGGGGCCATTAGAGGACGAACTCAAGAGGCTGGCGCGCTCACTAAGAATCGAAGGGCGAGTCGCGTTCCTTGGTGCGCTGCCCAACCGAGACCTCAGGCTATACTACAATGCCTGCGATGTCTTCGTGCTGCCGTCTGTCGCGCGGTCAGAGGCTTTTGGCTTAGTCTTACTTGAAGCCATGTGTGCCGGCAAGCCCCTCATCACGACCGAACTCGGGACCGGAACCTCCTGGATCAACCAGCATGGACAGACCGGTCTGGTCGTACCTCCCCGTGACCCGGGGGCTTTGGCGCAGGCCATTTCGATGATAGCGGCTGATAGGACCCTGGCCGACGAGTAC
>JAWOHA010000201.1:0-3459 GCA_046496385.1 Cryobacterium sp.
CACCCGGTCGGCGAAGTTCAGCACCACGTGACGGGTCGGCGGCATGATGCCGACGGTGGTGAGAGCGGCGATTTCCTTGCGCAGACCGCGGGCGCCCGGCACGGACATGTCGCAGAGAAACACGGCGTGCGTGGCCGCTTCGAGGGCGGCCAGCGCGTGCTCGCCCAGGCCGGGCGCCGTGTCGATGATCACGATCCGGAAGATCTCGGAGAGCTGGCCGATCAGGTGGCCGAGCTGCTCGCCGCTGACCCGGTCGCCATCGGCCGGCGACTCCGCGCCGCACACGATGTAATAGCCGTCCGGATGCGGGGTCAGGTAGGCCTTGAGCACCATGGCGTCGTCGGCCGCGGCGGCCGTGACGGTGTCCGGCAGGGAGCGGGCGGGAGTCAGCGACAGCGCCGTGGCCACGTCCCCGAACTGCACGTCGGCGTCGACGAGCACCACCGACAGCGGGGCCTGCCGGGCCAGACCCACGGCGAGGTTCGTCGCGACGGTCGTCTTGCCGACACCGCCCTTGGCGGCCACCACCGCGATCACCTGGTGCGCAATGCCGGCGCCGTCGTCGAACTCGGCCTCGAACTCAGCCTCGAACTCGCCCGGAGCTTCGTCCTGGCCCTGATCGGCCGGATCGGCCGGATCGCCCGGCTCGCCCGGCTCGCCCGGCGGGTCTTCAGCGGCCCGCTGCGCTGCCGGCTCCAGCACCCCGTCGCGCCAGGGGCTCGAGCGTGGGCGGCTCATTCGAACACCGTCTTCTCGCCGATGGCCGCTGAACCGGTCTCATCCGCGGTCTCAGGTTCGATGGTGAGCCACACGGTGCCGAATTCCTTGCCCCACACCAGCTTCTGAATATCTGCGGTCGGCCGGGCGAGGGTGACCATGACGGTATCGGATGCCCCGGCTGCCGCGTCCGCTTCGTCGGCAGGAGGCGTACTGGTTCCCTCGCGTACCGCGGTCACGAGCACTTTGTGGAAGACCTGACGCGTGGTTCGCCCGTCCTCAGAACCATCGGCGGGGGTGGCATCGGCGGAAATCACGACACCGACGGTGTCGCCCGGCTTGATCGTGCCGCCGACCACCCGCTCGACCGACAGCGCGATGCTCACCGCCTGCATTCCCTCGGGCAGGGCGACGTCTCCGCTGGCCGCCCGCGTGGCGGGGCTCACCCAGCGCGACTCGAGCAGCTGCTCGCCGGGCATCAGCTCGGTGGTCGCCACCAGGCCCGTGAGATCGCCCAGCTCCGTCACCCGGCCGGGCACGGCCGCGAGAGCGGGGATCTGCGTCTCGGTGATCAGCTCGCCGATCGCGCCGGCCTCGGTGCCGGCCGGGATCTCCTCGTCGACCAGGTAGACCGCCACGAACTCGGCGCCGGCGGCCGCTCGCACGTCGGCACCGTTCACGTAGCCGGTGAGCACGATGGCTCCCGTGGTGGCCAGCACGATCGCGAGGATCGCGCCAATGAGTCGGGTCTTCATGGAATCTCCTATTTCGACAGTCTGATGATGGCTGCGCCGAGGTCCGGGCCGCCCAGTTCTGCGCCGGCGGAGTCGACGGACACCCAGCGGTCGAAGTACCCCTGAATTCCGCGGCAGTTACCGGTGCAGTCCGGGGCGGCGGGATCGGTGTTGGTCAGTGCGGGGCCACCGGAGAACTTCCACCCGGTGATGGTGAATGCCGCGAAGGCGTAGAGGTGGAACGACGCCCCCGCCCCCTGCGTCAGCTCGGTTCCGTTCGGGGCGTAGGCCCGATCGAAGATGGGCACCAGAATCGTCTTGCCCTCCAGATCGGTCAGCGTGTCATTGCAGATGCCCGGGAACGAGTTGCCCGGCTCGCTCGGCGCCGACGCGGCGACCAGGTCGATGGCGGCCTCGCACTCATCCTCCACCCGGTCGAGCCAGCCGAATCCACCGGGAATGGGGCTGCCGTCCGGCGTCGTGCAGGCCGGGTTCTGGTCGTAGCGGAGCAGCTGCAGAGATCCGTCCAGCGCCGGCTGAAACTCACAGAGCGAGATGGCCAGCGGCAGCACGATCATGCTCGCCTGCGGCGGACCCCACTCGGCTGTCGCCTGAGCGTACACGGTCGTCGAGTCGATCCCGATGAACCGGGCGAACGGGTGGCTGATCGCGTCGGCGTTCGTGCCGGCCACCCGGGTGCTCGAGGTGACCATCACGCTGTTGGCGGTCGGGAACTCGGGGATGAGAACGTTGGCTGCGCCGTCGTTGGCGTTCGCGTCGGCGAAGGCGGCGGCGGTAGGTTCGGTGGCGGCGGCGGTGCAGACTCCGTCCTCGGCGCAGCCCTGCGCGATGGCCAGCGCCGCGGCATCCGCTCCGTTCTGCAGTTGGCCGCGTTCCACGTAAAGGGCGCCGACGTCGAGCGCGATCGCCGCGAACCCCAACAGCGGCACCATCAAAATGGCCACCAGTACGGCGCTCGCGCCGTGTTCCTCGCCCCAACGGGCTGTTATCCGCCGCACAGCATGGCTCCCTTGCCGGTCAGTGGCAGTGTCAGGCCGAAGTATCCGGTGAGCAGCTGCACGTCGTAGTTGATGGTCACGGTGGCGGCCGAGCCGGCCGCGCAGTCCGCCGGGCTGACGGTCACGTCTCCCGGGGCGAGCACGGGATTTACGACCGAGGGCGCGGCCAGGCTAGCCGCCAGTTTGGCTTCTCCCGGGTCGTTCTCGATGGCCATGGTGCGGGCTCCCTCGCGGGCGGCGTTGCTCAGAGAGATCTGCACGTTGTAGACCCGGCTGAACTCGATCATGCCCAGCACGAGCAGAAGCAAGGCCGGGAGCACGAGAGCGAATTCGACTGCGGCCGCTCCGCGCTCGCTGGCGGCGGTGCGCCGCAGATTTCTGGTGCGCCTGAACATCATGAGATGGCCCCTTCGGGTAAGCCGGCAGTCGACTGAGACTCGGGTGGGTGGCGCCGGCGGCGGCTGGCCTGGGCCAGCCGGCCGCCGGCGCACGGAGGCCGGCGGTCACACCACGCCGGGCACGCGCCGACTAGGGGGTGGTGGTGCCGATTTCATCTGCAACCCCATCGAACATTCCGGCGAGGTTATCGCCGAGGAGGGCGACGGCCACGATGATGGCGACGGCGATGAGCGAGACCATGAGGCCGTACTCCACGGCGGTGGCGCCCTCTTCGTCGGTGCGCATGCTGTTGCCGAGGGCCTGGAGCTTGGTGAAAATCTTCATCAGTTTGTCCGTTCCGTTTTGTCAGCCGGTCCTGGCGACCGGGCGAATACGCTCACCGTACGCGCGCCGCAAATCGCTCACATTCCCCAGTGGGGGGGCTCCCTGACCGGGGGATCCCTGACCGGGGGCTGCCTGTCTGGGGGTTCCCTGTGCGGGGGCAGACGCCGGCTTCAGGTCTGCTGTGTCAGCCACAGGTGTCTGCAAAAATTATATTTGTTACTGTACAATGCTGTAATAAGTGTGTGATACTAGGTACACAGTGGTAC
>JAWOHA010000105.1:0-9487 GCA_046496385.1 Cryobacterium sp.
AGAAAATGCGTGGAACCGAAGTGGCCCGGCTGCTCGTCCCGGGAGCCCACCGCCACCCAGTAGCCGATGGTCAGGCTGCGGCTTCCCGGCACCTGTTCGCTGACGATGCGCACCCCGCTGGGCAGCACCGTGCGCCGCACTCGGGCGTCCCCCGCTGCGAGGAAAGAGAGTTCGGGCAGGTCCAGGGGAAAGGCGACTGCATCGTTCATGTTGGGAGTCAGCTTACGTCACGGCGGGAACGGGCGATTCTGGCCCGGCCCAACGGGGGGGACATACCGACAGACAAGTCTGTCTAGGTCTGTGCTACGTTCTCCCTGTCCTGTTGTGACAAACGGTCAGGGACGGGCCCGCGAACCAGGAAAACCACATCGAGAAGCACATCGAGAAGCACAGGAGGTTGACCGCATGACCGAGTTGACACAGACGGGCGTTCGTCCGGATTCGAGACCGACCGCCCGCCGGGTCGGGGCCCCCGCACCCGGTCAGGCCGGAAATGCCCCCGCCGTTCCCCTGCTGCACGCTCGAATCCGCATTCTCGCCACCGCCGATGAGCTGTTCTACCGGGAGGGCGTGCACACCGTCGGCGTGGACCTCATCATTCGGGAGGCTCGGGTCACCAAGGCAACGTTCTACAAGTACTACCGTTCAAAAGACGCACTGATCGTCGCGTATGTGCAGTCCCGGGACCGGGCCGCACGCGAGTTCGTGGCCGGCCTGGAGACGCGCCTGGACACTCCCGAGAAGCGCCTGCGGGCCATCGTTGCCGAGATCTCCAGCCAGGTGGTGCGCACCGGGTTTCACGGTTGCCCCTTCATCAACGCGGCGGCGCAGTTCACCGACCCGACCCATCCGGTCCGTGCCGCTGTGACGGCGCACCGGGACTGGTACGGCAGAACGGTGGAGGACCTGTTCCGGGGCATGGGCCATTCTCGCCCCGGCGACGCCGCCGACGATTTCTTTCTGGCCCGGGATGGCGCTTTCGCCGGGGCCAACCTCGGCGACCCGATCGCGGCGCACACCGCCCTGCTGCGGGCCATCCAGCGCATTCTGGATGAAACCGCCCACTGACCGTCGCCGCTGCGCGCGGTCGTGGCCACCCGGCCGCCCCGATTCACCCTGATGCCCCTCGGGTGCGCTTAGACTGGTGGATGCGAAGAACCTGAGCGGCGGTCGCCGCTGCGGCCGATGGAACGCCCCTCCTGCCCGCATCTCGCAGGAAATGGACCCATGACGCAGCCCTCGGACGCACTGGACAAGAACGTTCCCCTCGAAGCCCGACGACGCCGAACCTTCGCCGTGATCAGCCATCCCGACGCCGGCAAGTCCACGCTGACCGAGGCACTCCTGCTGCACGCCCGGGCCATCACCACCGCCGGGGCGACACACGGCAAGGCCGGCCGGCGAGGAACGGTCTCTGACTGGATGGCCATGGAGCAGGCCCGAGGCATCTCGGTGACCAGTGCCGCGATTCAGTTCGAATACCAGGGCGCGGTCATCAACCTCGTGGACACCCCCGGCCACGCTGACTTTTCGGAGGACACCTACCGGGTGTTGTCCGCGGTCGATGCCGCCGTCATGCTCGTGGACGCGAGCAAGGGCCTGGAGCCTCAGACCATGAAGCTGTTCGAGGTGTGCAAGCAGCGCGGCATTCCGGTCATCACCGTGATCAACAAGTGGGACAGGCCCGGCGCCACCGCCCTGGAGCTGATGGACGAGATCAAGGACCGCACCGGCCTGCTGCCCACTCCCCTGACCTGGCCGGTCGGCATCGCCGGCGACCTGCGCGGGGTGCTCGACCGCCGCGAAGAGGACTTCGTCAGGTTCGTGCGCACTCCCGGCGGCGCCACCGCCGCCGCAGAAGAACGCGTCACCGCTGCGGCGGCCGCCGTCGAACAGGGCGAAGCCTGGAACGTGGCGACCGAGGAATCCGATCTGCTGCACGCAGAATTCCAGGACCACGATCAGGCCCTCTTTCTCGACGGCCAGACCACCCCGGTGCTGTTCTGCGCGGCCGTGCTGAACTTCGGGGTGCAGCAGCTGTTGGACACCCTCGTGGAGTTCGCGCCGTCTGCCGAGGCCCGCGTCGATGTGGTCGGCGACCGGCGCCCCGTCAATTCTTCGTTCTCCGGCTTCGTGTTCAAGGTGCAGTCCGGCATGAACTCCAACCACCGCGACCACGTCGCCTTCGTGCGGGTCTGCTCGGGCGTGTTCCACCGTGGCATGGTCGTCACCCACGCCGCGACCGGGCGACCCTTCGCCACGAAATACGCCCAGCAGCTCTTCGGCCGGGAACGCACCGTGGTCGATGAAGCCTGGCCCGGAGACATCGTCGGCCTGGTGAACGCGTCCGCGCTGCGGGTAGGGGACTCCCTCTTCGACGTCGACCCGGTCGCCTTCCCCCCGATGCCGTTGTTCTCACCGGAGCATTTTCGGGCCGTGCGCCCTCGGGACACCAGCAAGCACAAGCAGTTCCGTCGCGGCATCGACCAACTGGACCACGAGGGTGTCATCCAGGTGATGCGCTCTGAAATCCGCGGCGGCCAGGCCCCGGTGCTCGGTGCTGTCGGCCCCATGCAGTTCGAGGTGGTCGAGGAACGTATGACGCACGACTTCGGTGCCGCCATCCGCATGGAGGAATTGCCCTACCAGGTCGCCCGCCGCACCGACCGCACCAGCATGGAGGTTTTGCAGCGGGCCCGCCAGGTAGAGGTGCTCACGCGAACCGACGGCACCCTGGTGGCCCTGTTCAGCACCCCGTGGCGGCTCGCCGCCCTGGTGCGCGAGAACCCCGAACTCGTGCTCGACGATCTGGCGACGGCCGCGGATCCGGCCTACAGCTGACGGCGTTGACGTTCTTCTCGGGCAGGCCCGGCCCGGAGACGATCGGGAACCGGCACCGCCGAAAGCACTAGACGGCTAGGTCTATCCCCTGAACTGACGTAGTGTTACCCCACACGTGTATGCCCGAACTGGTCTGGTATGCCATAAAGGGGAAGACGATGACGTCACTGCTCGTAGGAATTGACCGCAGCGCATCCAGTCGACGGGCTGTCACGTTTGCGGCAGAACTCGCCGCCGAGTCCGGTGGCACTCTGCACATCGTGCATGTGATCCCGTGGTCGCCATACTCGTTCACCAGCCCCGAAGAGAACGAGCAGCGTTCCAACAGCCGGGCCAAGGAGATCGCAACGGCCGAGGAGAAGATCATCGCGCCCGCCATGGCCCTCACCGAGGAACACGAGGTCACCCCCACGACGAGCGTCGTGCACGGCAGTCCGGCCGAGCTTCTGGTGTCTATCGCAGCCCACCTCGGCGGCGCCCAGATCATCGTGGGACGCACCGGCGACTCCCGACTCAAGCAAGCCCTGTTCGGCAGCACCCCGGTGCGGCTCATTCAGATCGCCAAGACCCCGGTGACGGTGGTCCCGTGAACGACCTGACCGCAGCCGTGATGTTTCCCGCGGCAGCGCCCACCCGCACCGTCGACGAGACCATCAGCGCCGGATTCACCCCCATCGCCGATTTCATCAGCGGGATCATCTTCTACTCGATCAAGATCGGCGACCCCGAGGCCGTCTCCTACATGGAGGTTCCGGTCATCGTCCTGTGGCTGGTCGTCGCGGCCCTGTTCTTCACCATCTACCTCGGTTTTCAGAACGTACGCGGCGTGAAGCATTCCCTTGACCTCGTGCGGGGCAAGTATTCCAGCCCACACGATGCCGGCGAGGTCTCGCACTTCCAGGCCCTCACCACGGCCATCTCCGGCACCGTGGGGCTCGGCAACATCGCCGGCGTCGCCGTGGCGGTGTCCCTCGGCGGCCCCGGTGCCACGTTCTGGATGATCCTGGTGGGATTCCTCAGCATGAGCACCAAAATGGCCGAGTGCACCCTCGGTGTGAAATACCGCATCGAACGCGCCGACGGCACCGTCTCCGGTGGCCCGATGTACTATCTGCGCGACGGACTCGCCGCTCTCGGCCGACGCCGGCTGGGCCGGTTCCTGGCCGTGGCTTTCGCCCTGTTCTGCATCGGCGGGGCCCTCGGCGGCGGCAACATGTTCCAGGCCAATCAGGCCACCAGCCAGATCATCAACGTCACCGGTGGCGAAGACGGCGCGCTCGGCGGCTGGCGCTTCGTGATCGGGCTCGTCTTCGCCCTCGGCGTGGGCGCGGTCATCATCGGCGGCATCAAGTCGATCGCGCGGGTCACCGAGAAGGTCGTGCCGTTCATGGCGGTCGTCTACATCATCGGTTGCCTCGCGGTCATCTTCACCAACTTCACGGCGATCCCGGATGCGATCGGTCAGATCTTCGTGGGCGCGTTCAACCCCGAAGGCATCGCCGGCGGAGTCGTCGGCGTGCTCATTCAGGGCTTCCAGCGCGCGGCCTTCTCCAACGAGGCCGGCGTCGGATCCGCATCGATCGCGCACTCCGCGGTCAAGACCAAGGAACCGGCCACCGAGGGCTTCGTGGCTCTGCTCGAGCCGTTCATCGACACCGTCGTGATCTGCACGATGACCGCCCTGGCGGTCGTCATCACGGGAGTCTGGCGCGACGACAGCATTCCGGCCGGCGTGGAAACCACCTCGGCCGCGTTTGAAACCGTGGCTCCGTGGTTTCCCGTTCTGCTGGCCGTGGCGGTCATCCTGTTCGCCTTCTCGACCATGATCTCCTGGTCGTACTACGGCATGAAGGCCACCGGTTACCTCTTCAACAACAGCCCGCGCGCCGAGTTGATCTTCAAGATCATCTTCTGCATGTTCACCGTCGTCGGAGCCTCGCTCTCACTCGGCCCGGTCATCGCATTCTCGGACTCGATGATCTTCGCCATGGCATTGCCCAACGTGATCGGCTTGTACCTCATGGCCCGCGTCATCCGCAAGGAAATCTTCGGATACCGTGCACGGGTCGCCTCCGGCGAGTTCGCGATGGTCGAGAAGTAACACCACGACCGCTGCGTCAGGACGGCTGCACAGTCGTACAGCCGTACAGCCGTTCTGACGCGACCGGCCTGGTGATTACCGCTTCCCCAGGCCGGGGGCAGACGTGCCCGCCACCGTCGAACCGCCGTCGAGCATGCGCGTTCGTGCGACGCTGCTGAGGCGTTCGGCCAGCAACACCACAATGAGAATCATGATGATGATGGTCATCGCCGTGTCGAACTGGCGCAGCTGGAAAGCCACGTTCAGTTCCACACCGATGCCGCCGGCCCCGACCAACCCGAGCACGGCAGCACCGCGAATGGATTTTTCGAGGCAGTACAGACTCGTTCCGGTGAAAGACGGGAACGCCGTGGGAATCACCGCACAAGCCATGACGCTGATCGCGTTCGCGCCCGTGGACCGCAGCGCGTCGATGGGGCCCCGGTCCAGTTCTTCGATACGCTCCGCGAAGAAACGACCGGCGAACCCGATGGTGTCGACCATGATCGTGAGAATTCCGGCGATCGGGCCCAGTCCGACCGACACGACGAAGACCATGGCCCAGACCAGGTCGGGCACGCTGCGCATCACCGTGAGCATGGACTTGGCCGCCCCGTGGACCACACGGTGCGGAGTGGTGTTTCGGGCGGCGAGCAGAGCGATCGGAAGGCTCAGCAGCACACCGAGCGCGGTACCGATGATGGCCATCTCGATGGTCTCCAGCATGGCCTCGGCGAGGTTGGGCACACGGTCCGTGGCCGGGGGAAACCCCCGAGAGAGAAAATCCCACGTGCGGACCGGTGCCATCAGCAGACGCTCCGGGCTGAGGTCGAGGCGGGAGACCCCGTGCACCGCCAGTCCCAGAAGCACGAGCACAGCGACAAACGCCCCTCCTCGGGGCCGCCGGAATCGGGCCGGTGCGGGCGGATTCGGGATCTCCGAACTGTTGCCCCGGGTAGGACGGGTCGTGTTGCTCATGAACGTGCTCCTAAGGGGTTGCGCCCGGTGTCGGTCAGCCCGGAATCGGTCAGCCCGGAATCAGTCAGCCCGGTGCCGTGCGAGCGAAGATCGTCGGTCTCGTGCGTGTACAGAGCCGCGAGGTCATTCCGGGACAGGTCCCGCATGCGCCCGTCGAGCACCAGGCTCCCCTGCTGCAGAGCCACAATACGGTCGCCGTACAGCTCGGCGAGTTCCAGCTGATGCAGCGTGCAGACCAGCGTGAGATTCTCTTCCGCGACAATCTGCCAGAGCAGGTCCATGACTTCGCGACCGGCCCGCGGGTCGAGGGCCGCGACCGGCTCGTCGGCCAGGACCAGTGCGGGACGCTGCATCAGCATGCGCGCAATGGCGACGCGCTGACGCTGCCCCCCGGAGAGCTGGTCTGCCCGCCGCGACGCGAATGGAGCCAGCCCCACCCGCTGCAGGCACTGCATGGCCTCATCGCGCGTTTCGGTCGGCGCCGTCCAGCCGAACCAATGGCGCGGGTTGCGAGTTCGCCCGAGGCCGCCCTGCACGACGTTGCTCAAGACGCTGACCTGGTCGACCAGGTTGATCGATTGGAAGACCGTGCCCACACCGCGTCGAACGGAGCGCAGGCCACGCGCTGAGGCACCGGTAACAGGGCTTCCACCGACGCTGATCACACCCGTGGTCGGCTCCACCAGCCGGGTCAGCGCTTTGAGTAACGTGGACTTGCCGGAAGCGTTGTGACCCAGAAGCACCACGGCCTCGCCCCGATCAACGTTCAGAGTGATGTCGCTGAGAGCCTGGGTGCCATCGGGGTAGCGATGGCTGAGGTCGCGCACGCTGACCATCGGGGTGCCGCTGCCAGGCCGGGCTTCACGGGACCGCTCGGGCTCACTGTTCAGAGTGTTGGCCGGCCGGGTCATTCAGGCAGTTCGGCGAAGTCGGCGAAGCCCGCAGCCTCGAAGGCGGCGCGGGTCGGGTTGTAGTCAGCGTCGGTGGCGATCTGGAACTCGGACTCGAGGTACTTGTCGCTTTCACCGGTCGCGGTGATCGCGTCGAGCAGCACCTGCTGGTTCTCGGTCAGCGTCTCCTGCAGCCAGGCCGCGCAACCTTCACCGAGTGCGCTGCGAGCCACAAAGAGGTCATTGGGCAGGTCGGGGCCCTCCTCGATCATTTTGATGGAATCTGCCCCGAGTTCTTCTTCGATCTCAGCGAAGTCCGACAGCCCCGTGCCGAGGGCATCGCCCTCGCCGGAGCCGAAGGCCGCGATGCGGGTGGCCCCGAGTGGCACCACGTCAACGTTCTGGCCCGCGACCAGCCCGGCGTCAGCCAGCATCTCAAGCGGACCGAGGTGGCCCGAGGTGGAACCGACCTCTTTGGTGATGACCGTCTTGTTCTCCAGGTCGGCCAGCTCGGTGATGTCGGAGTCGGCGCGGGTCACGATCATGGATCGGTATCCGGGGCGGGTGATGCCGACCACGGGCAGGGCGTCAGCCTCCTGCTTGAGAACAACGTACTCCGCCGGTCCGGTCAGGAGCAGATCGATCTCATCGAACTCGAGGGCGGTCGCCGCTGCGGTACGGCTGGAGATGGGGAAGAACTCCACATTCTTTCCGGTGGCCTCTTCAAACGCCACCCGAAAGCCCTCAAACTCGACGACGAGTGTTTCCAGGCCCTCCACGCCGGTATCGCTGAAGCGCAGCGTCTCGGGGCACGCCTCAGCTCCTGTCGCGGCGAGGGACGAGGTCTCCCCCGTCGTTGCAGTGCATCCGGAGAGGGCCAGAATGCCGACAAGTGCGCATGCGGGAAGGTAACGGGTGGTTGCTGTGGTTCGCACGGGGTGCCTAACTGTTCGTGTCGCTGCAGGAAAAGAAAAAACCGCCCGGCCTGAGCCGTGCGGTCACTGAGTTACACGCTCGCAGGGTGAAGCATCGAACAGCTGATGCGCACATGAACGCCGAATGAACGGCCGTTGACGGCCCCGCTGATCGAACGCTCGCACCGGCGGGCACGCAAAAAGCCCGAACGGTGAACCGTTCGGGCTTTGTGCGTGGGGCGTCTGTTTAAGCGTCGACGACCACGGAGGTGATCAGCGGGCTGCGACGGTACTTGCGCTGCATCCAACGGCTGATCGACTGGGTGAAGAGCTCTTCGAGCTCCTGACCATCGACGGTCTTGACCTTGTTGGCCACGCGCATGGCGTCGTCGATGACCTTGGCCGCTCCCCGGATCCACTCGTCGTCGTGCACGAAACCGCGAGCCAGGAACTCAACGGGCTCGGTGAGGGCGCCGGTCTTGGCGTTGAGAATGCCGAGGATGGTGATGGTGCCGTCTTCGGCGAGCTTGCGGCGGTCTTCCATCGCCGCACCGGAGGCGCCGCCGACGGTCATGCCGTCAACGAAGATGTAGTCCGACACGACGCGGCCGGTGACCTTGGCGACGCCGTCGACGAGGTCGACCACGACACCGTCTTCGACGATGAGAACCTGCTTCTCATCGACGCCGGTCTGCACCGCGAGCGCGGCGTTGGCCGTGAGGTGGCGCCATTCGCCGTGGACGGGCATGACGTTGGTGGGCTTGACGATGTTGTAGCAGTAGACGAGTTCGCCGGCGCTGGCGTGGCCGGAGACGTGCACCTTGGCGTTGCCCTTGTGCACGACGTTGGCACCCCAGCGGGTGAGGCCGTTGATGACGCGGTAGATGGAGTTCTCGTTGCCGGGAATCAGCGAGCTCGCCAGGAGCACGGTGTCTCCTTCGCCGATCTTGATGATGTGCTCACGGTTGGCCATGCGCGACAGTGCGGCCATCGGCTCGCCCTGTGAACCCGTGCAGATGAGAACGACCTTGTCGTCTTTCATGCGCTCGAGCGCCTTCATGTCCACGATCAGGCCCTTGGGCACGTTGAGGTAGCCGAGCTCGGTGGCGATGCCCATGTTGCGCACCATGGAGCGGCCGACGAAGGCCACCTTGCGGTTGTGCTTCACGGCGGCGTCGATGACCTGCTGAATGCGGTGCACGTGGCTGGCGAAGCTCGACACGATGATGCGGCGCGGGGAGGTGCGGAAGACCGTCTCAATGGCCGGTCCGATGTCCTTCTCAGCGGTGGTGAAGCCGGGAACCTCGGCGTTGGTCGAGTCCGTGAGGAACAGGTCGACGCCCTCTTCGGCCAGGCGTGCGAAGGCGCCGAGGTCGGTGAGGCGCTTGTCGAGTGGGAACTGGTCCATCTTGAAGTCGCCGGTGTGCAGCAGCAGGCCGGCTTCGGTACGCACGGCGATGGCCAGGCCGTCGGGGATGGAGTGGTTCACGGCGATGAATTCCAGGTCGAACACGCCGACGTCGCGGCGTTCGCCTTCCTTGACCTCGATGAAGTTCTGGCTGAGGCGGTGCTCCTGCAGCTTGGCGGCGAGGAACGCGAGGGTCAGCTTCGAGCCGACCACGGGGATGTCGCCGCGTTCCTTGAGCAGGTAGGGGACGGCGCCGATGTGGTCTTCGTGGCCGTGGGTGAGTACGATCGCTTCGATGTCCTGCAGGCGGTCCCGAAGAATCGAGAAGTCGGGCAGGATGACGTTGATTCCGGGCTGGTTGTCTTCGGGGAAGAGC
>JAWOHA010000148.1:0-11145 GCA_046496385.1 Cryobacterium sp.
GCTCTACAGGGTGCTCGCCAACCGCCTGAACGGCGCACGGAAGCTACCCGGCCGGCACACTCGGGTGACGGGTCTGGATCAGCTGGACAAGGTCGTACACGTCGACCAGGCGCCGATCGGCCGCACCCCGCGGTCCAACCCCGCCACCTACACCGGCGTGTTCGACAAGATCCGCACATTGTTCTCCGAAACCATCGAAGCCAAAGCCCGCGGTTATCTTCCGGGACGGTTCAGCTTCAACGTCAAGGGTGGGCGCTGCGAGGCCTGTTCCGGTGACGGCACGATCAAGATCGAGATGAACTTCCTGCCCGACGTGTACGTGGCCTGCGAGGTGTGCGGGGGAGACCGGTACAACCGTGACACGCTCACCGTGCGCTACAAGGGCAAGAGCATCGCCGAGGTCCTGGACATGCCCATCATGGAAGCGGCCGACTTCTTCGAAGCGATCTCGTCGATCCACCGCTTTCTGAAGACCCTCGTCGAGGTGGGGCTGGGGTATGTGCGCCTCGGTCAAAGCGCCACCACCCTCTCCGGCGGCGAAGCGCAGCGCGTGAAACTCGCGACCGAGCTGCAACGCCGTTCCAACGGCCGCACCGTGTACGTTCTCGACGAGCCCACCACCGGCCTGCACTTCGAAGACGTGCGCAAGCTCCTCCTGGTGCTCAACAGCCTGGTCGACAAGGGCAACACCGTCATCGTGATCGAACACAACCTGGACGTCATCAAGTCCGCGGACTGGGTCATCGACCTCGGCCCTGAGGGGGGATCCGGCGGCGGACTCGTGCTGGCCACCGGAACACCGGAACACCTCGCGACGGTCGAGGCGAGTTTCACGGGATACTTTCTCAACGAAATCCTCGACGGGCGCTAGCCTGACCGAACACCATGCCTGACGCACTGAGTTACCGCCCCCAGCCGGGCGAGATACCGACGAACCCGGGCGTCTACCGTTTTCGTGACCCTGATGGCCGGGTGCTGTATGTGGGCAAAGCCAACAATCTGCGGGCCCGGCTGGCGAACTACTTCGCGCCCTTGAACACCCTGCACGAACGCACCCGGCGCATGGTCACGCGTGCCACGAGCGTGGAGTGGACGGTTGTCGGCACCGAGGTCGAAGCGTTGCAGCTGGAATGGTCCTGGATCAACGAGTACGACCCGCCGTTCAACGTGAAATTCAAAGACGACAAGAGTTACCCGTACCTCGCCGTGACTCTCGCCGACGACGCTCCGCGCGCTGTGGTCACCCGCACCACCCGCATCAAAGGCGCCCGGTACTTCGGGCCCTACCCGAAGGTGTGGGCGGTCCACGAGACCGTGGAGTTGATGCTCAAGGCCTTCCCGATCCGCACATGCAACAACGCCAATTACAAACGGGCCATGGAATCTGGAAAACCGTGTTTCGCCGGCCAGATCGGCAAGTGCTTCGGTCCGTGCTCAGGCACAGTCAGTTTTGCGGAACACCGCCTGATCGTGGACGAGTTCGTGAGTTTCATGAGCAGTCATGATCGCAAGCTGATCAACGCTTTGACCACCGAGATGAAAGCCGCCGCAGCCGAACAACAATATGAACTGGCCGGCAAACGCCGAGACCAGGTGCGGGCGCTTGAGTCGGTACTGGAAAAAAGCGCTGTCGTTCTGCGCGACAACGTCGACATCGACCTCTTCGGTATCGAGCAAGACGAACTCGCCGCTTCGGTTCAGCAGTTCATCGTGCGCGGTGGCCGCATCCGCGGAGTGCGGGGCTGGATGGTCGACAAGGAGCTGGACGTGACGATCGGGGAGCTTCTGGACTCGATCTTGCGTACCGCTTACAGCGGCGCCGGCATTCCGCCGCGGGAGATCATCCTGCCGGAGCTGCCTGACGACGCCGAGGCCCTCGAAACCTGGCTGGCCGGCTTCGGCAACCGCAAGGTGCGTTTGGTCGCCGCGCAGCGGGGAGAGAAAGCCGCCCTGCTCGCCACGGCGACGCAGAACGCCAAACACGCCCTGGTGCTGTACAAGACCCGGCGCAGCTCCGATTTCGTGTCCCGTTCCAAAGCCCTCGAAGACATCCAGGAAGCTCTCGGTATGGAGCAGGCTCCACTGCGCATGGAGTGCTACGACGCCTCCCACCTGAGTGGAACGAACATCGTCGCCTCCATGGTGGTTTTTGAAGACGGTCTGCCCCGCAAAGACGAATATCGGCGATTCAACATTCCCGAATCGACCGACGACACCGATTCCCTGTACCGCACCCTGACCCGCCGGCTGGCCTACCTGAAGACCGATCCGGACGAGCCGGAGCTCGGTCCGGACGTCGACCTCGATGCCGACGCGAAGCGCAAGAAGTTCCGGTACCAGCCCAACCTGCTGATCGTGGACGGCGGCCAGCCCCAGGTCTCGGCCGCGGCACGGGCACTGCGAGAATCCGGGGTGACCGGGATCGCGCTGTGCGGCATCGCCAAACGTCTCGAAGAGATCTGGTTGCCCGACTCGGACTACCCGGTGATCCTGCCCCGCAACAGCGACGCCCTGTTTCTGTTCCAGCGCATCCGCGATGAGGCCCACCGCTTCGCGATCACCCATCAGCGGGCCCGACGCAAGCGGGACATCTCGTCGGTACTGGGAGAAATACCGGGTCTCGGCCCGGCCCGGGTGAAGGTGTTGCTGCAGCACTTCGGATCTGTGGCCCGTCTGAAGGAGGCCGCACCGGAAGCCATCGCCGACGTCCGTGGCATCGGCCCGACGCTGGCCGGCATCATCCACGAACGATTGCGCACCTGAACGGTGGGGTGGGTCGGTAGGCTGGAGGTACGGACCGATTCAACCGAAGGCGTAAAGAGCGAATGACAACAGATCCTGACAAGCAGGAAATGCTGATCGTCACGGGTATGTCCGGGGCGGGTCGCTCGACCGTGGCCAACGCGCTGGAAGACCTCGGCTGGTATGTGGTCGACAACCTGCCGCCGCAGATGCTGCGTCCCCTTGTGGAGCTCGTCGAGCGGGCCGGCACCACCCTTCCCAAAATCGCCGCGGTGGTCGACATTCGCGGCCGCGACTTCTTCGGTGATTTTCAGGAGATCGTGCAGTCGTTGCGCAGCGGCACCCAGGTGCGTGTGATGTTCCTCGAGGCCCGGGACGATGTTCTCGTGCGACGTTTCGAATCCGTGCGCCGCCCGCATCCGTTGCAGGGTGACGGCACCCTGCTGGATGGAATCTCCTCCGAACGCCACCGCATGGAACCGGTCCGAGAGGCCAGTGACCTGGTCATCGACACCTCCAACCTCAACGTGCACCAGCTGGCGACCGCGGTCACCGACCGCTTCTCCGCCGAAGGCGCTGCCGGAGTGCACGTGACGGTGATGAGCTTCGGGTTCAAGTACGGTCTGCCGACCGACGTGGACCTGGTAGCTGACGCCCGGTTCCTTCCAAACCCGTTTTGGATTCCCGAGCTGCGCACGCACGACGGGCTGGACGCGGAGGTGAGCGACTACGTTCTGTCACAGAACGGCGCCCTCGAGTTCCTGGACCACTACGCGGCGGCCCTGGCGCCGGTCCTCGCCGGATACCAGCGGGAGAACAAGCGCCATGCCACCATCGCCATCGGCTGCACCGGGGGCAAACACCGCTCTGTCGCCATGGCCCGGGAGATCACCTCCCGCATCGAGAAACTTCCCGGAGTGGCGGTCAACATCAAACACCGTGACCTGGGGCGCGAGTAGCCGACACTCTCGCTCTACCCGAACCTCAGGGTTCGGTACCTCTTTCGAACAACAGAATGGACCTACGATTGGCTCTCACTGCCGACGTCAAAGATGAACTATCCCGCGTGGAGGTCTCCAAGACCACCGTGCGGGCTGCGGAACTCGCCACGATCCTGCGCTTTTCGGGGGGACTGCACATGATCAACTCCCGTATCGCGATTGAATCCGAACTGGACACCCCCGTGATCGCTCGGCGGGTGCGCAAAGACCTGGCCGAACTGTACGGGGTGCGCAGCGCACTGCAAGTGATCGCGGCCTCCGGAGTGCGGCGTGCCGACCGGTACCTGGTGCAGGTCATCGACGGCGGCGAGACCCTGGCCCGCCAGACCGGGCTGCTGGACGCACGCCGACGTCCCATCCGTGGCCTGCCGAATCGGCTGACCACCGGGTCCAAAGACGAAATCGCCGCCGTCTGGCGGGGCGCTTTCCTCGCCAACGGTTCCCTCACCGATCCGGGCCGCTCCGCCGCGCTGGAAGTGATCTGCCCCGGAAACGAAGCGGCCATGGCCCTCGTCGGTGCCGCCGGTCGTCTCGGCGTCGCCGCAAAGGCCCGTGAAGTGCGCGGCATCCACCGCGTGGTCGTTCGAGACGGTGACATGATCGGTGCCATGTTGGTGCAGATGGGCGCCCTCGAAACCGTTTTGAACTGGGAAAAGCTTCGTCAGCGCCGGGAAGTCCGGGCGACGGCGAACCGTTTGGTGAATTTCGACGACGCCAACCTGCGTCGGTCCGCCGAGGCGGCCGTGGCCGCCTGTGCGCGGGTGCAACGCGCCATGGACATTCTGGGCGCCGACATACCGGAGCACCTGCGGTACGCCGGCGAGCTGCGACTGGGACATCGGGACTCCAGCCTGGACGAGCTGGGCCACCACGCCGACCCGCCGATGACGAAAGACGCCGTCGCCGGTCGTATTCGTCGGTTGCTCGCCATGGCCGACAAGAAAGCGGCCGATCAGGGTATACCCGGTACGGAGCCGCATTTTCCGTCTCATTCGGAGGACCTCGCGGCACACTGACCGAACAGTCGAGGCACGTACACTGAGAATGTCACTCACATCGCCGGCCGTGCTTCCTGCGGATCGGCAACCCCCAAAATCAGCAACCCCAGAGGAGCTTAGTCATGGCTGAATACACCCTTCCCGCATTGGCGTACGACTACTCGGCGCTCGCGCCGAGTATCAGCGGCACCATCATGGAACTGCACCACAGCAAGCATCACCAGGCCTACGTGACGGGCGCCAACAACGCCATCGCGCAGCTCGCGGAAGCCCGCGACACCGGCGCACTGGCCAACGTCAACAAGCTTGAGAAGGATCTCGCCTTCAACCTCGGCGGTCACGTCAACCACTCGATCTTTTGGACGAACCTCTCCCCGAACGGTGGCGACAAGCCCGTCGGCGATCTGGCCAGTGCCATCGATGACAACTTCGGTTCCTTCGACAAGTTCACCGCCCACTTCACCGCCGCCGCGCTCGGCGTTCAGGGCTCCGGCTGGGCGGTTCTGGCCTGGGACTCGATCGGGGAACGCTTGATCATTCAGCAGTTCTTCGACCAGCAGGGCAACTTCGCCGCCGGCACGGTCCCGGTTCTCATGCTCGACGTCTGGGAGCACGCCTACTACCTCGACTACCACAACGTGCGCGCCGACTACGTGAAGGCGTTCTGGAACATCGTCGACTGGGCCAACGTTCAGGAACGTTTCAGCACCGCTCAGGCGAAGACGAACGGTCTGCTGCTTCTCAAGTAAAACCCGCCACACTCACCGTGTAGCCTGAACCGTCGCCCCCCCACGCACACAACCATTGGAGATATTTTGTCCGTAAAGATCGGCATCAACGGTTTCGGCCGTATCGGCCGCAACTACTTCCGCGCCGCCCTCGCCCTCGGCAGTGACATCGAAATTGTCGCCGTCAACGACCTCTCCGACCCGAAGTCCCTCGCGCACCTGCTCAAGTACGACACCGTCGGCGGCCGTCTCAACGCCTCTGTCGAGGGCGAGGGCGACGTCATCATCGTCGGCGGCAAGCCGATCAAGGTGCTCGCCGAGCGCGACCCCGCCAACCTGCCCTGGGCCGCCCTGGGCGTGGACATCGTCATCGAGTCCACCGGCCGTTTCACGAAGGCCGTCGACGCTCAGAAGCACATTGAGGCCGGCGCCAAGAAGGTCATCGTCTCCGCTCCCGCCACCGGCGCAGACGTCGCCACCCTCGTGCTCGGTGTGAACGAGAATACCTATGATCCTGCCGTGCAGAACATCATCTCGAACGCGTCCTGCACGACGAACTGCCTGGCTCCCCTCGCCAAGGTGTTCATGGACAACTTCGGCATCGAACGCGGTCTCATGACCACCATCCACGCCTACACCGCCGACCAGAACCTGCAGGACGGCCCGCACAGCGACCTGCGTCGCGCCCGCGCCGCCGCCGCGAACATCATCCCCACCGGAACCGGTGCCGCCAAGGCTCTCGGCATGGTCATCCCCGAGCTGCTGGGCAAGCTCGACGGCTACGCGCTGCGCGTGCCGGTCCCGACCGGATCGATCACCGACCTCACCATCACCGCAACACGCCCGGTCACCGTCGATGAGGTGAACGCCGCGTACAAGGCCGCCGCCGAGGGACCCCTCAAGGGCATCCTGAAGTACACCGAAGAGCCCATCGTCTCCAGCGACATCGTCGGCGATCCGCACTCTTCGATCTTCGACGCCGGCCTCACCAAGGTGATCGGCGATCAGGTCAAGGTCGCATCCTGGTATGACAACGAGTGGGGTTACTCCAACCGGATGGTCGACCTGACCGTCTTCGTCGCCGACCGCCTGTAACCCGGGACGCGCCGTGACGCTACGCACCATAGACTCACTCGGTTCGCTCCAGGGTAAACGGGTCATTGTCCGCTGTGATCTGAACGTGCCCCTGAAAGACGGTCAGATCACCGACGACGGCCGCGTGCGGGCGTCACTGCCTACTCTCACGGCTCTGCTCGACCAGGGCGCCCGGGTGATCATCGTGTCTCACCTCGGGCGCCCCGACGGGGTCGTCAACACCAAGTACAGTCTCGAACCCGTCGCCGCCCGGCTGGCGGAGCTCATCGGTCGCCCCGTGGCCTTCGCCACGGACACCGTGGGAACGTCTGCCACGGATGCTGTGGCCGGGCTGACCGACGGCGGCCTCGTCGTGCTCGAGAACCTGCGCTTCAACGCCGGGGAGACCAGCACGGTCGAAGCCGAGCGCATCGTTTTTGCCGAGCAGCTTGCTCTGCTGGGTGACGCCCTCGTTTCTGACGGCTTCGGCGTTGTCCACCGCAAGCAGGCGAGCGTCTTTGACCTCGCGTCGATCCTGCCGAGCGCCGCAGGTCTGCTGATCAGCACCGAACTGGGTGTGCTCGACCGGCTCACGGAGAAGCCGGAGGCACCGTACACGGTCATTCTGGGTGGCTCCAAAGTGTCCGACAAGCTCGGCGTGATCGGACACCTGCTGCCCCGGGTGGATTCCTTGCTCATCGGCGGCGGCATGCTCTTCACCTTCCTGGCCGCACAGGGACACGCCGTCGGCGCCAGTCTGCTCGAGGCCGATCAGATCGAGACCGTGCGCGGTTATCTCTCCGAAGCGGAGCGTCTCGGCGTGAAGATCGTGCTGCCCACGGATATCGTCGTGGCCTCGAAGTTCGGTCTCGACGCCGAACATATGATCACCCCCGCCGATGCGATCGAAGACACTCCCTACGGGGCTGCCGGACTCGGCCTGGACATCGGCCCCGCAACGGCCGCAGCCTTCGCGGCGATCATCCGGGACTCCAAGACGGTGTTCTGGAACGGACCGATGGGCGTGTTCGAGCTTGCTCCGTTCGCGGAGGGCACACGCACCGTCGCCGCGGCTCTGGCCGATGTCAATGGTCTCAGCGTCGTCGGCGGTGGCGACTCCGCGGCCGCCGTTCGTATTCTCGGTTTCAACGACGACCAATTCGGTCACATTTCTACTGGCGGCGGCGCAAGCCTCGAATTCCTCGAGGGAAAGCGTCTGCCTGGACTGGAGGTCCTTGGATGGTAACCATCAACGCGCGACGCACCCCCCTCATCGCCGGCAACTGGAAGATGAACCTGGATCACTTCCAGGCCATCGCTTTCGTGCAGAAACTGGATTGGAGCCTCAAAGACGCCAAGCATGACTTCGCTGCCGTTGAAGTTGCAGTCTTTCCGCCGTTCACGGATCTGAGGTCGGTTCAGACCCTGATCGCCGCGGACAAGCTGTCCCTGGCCTTCGGGGCGCAGGACGTTTCGGCGCATGAGTCCGGGGCCTTCACCGGCGAGATTTCGGCTGCGTTCCTGGCCAAGCTCGAATGCCAGTACGTCATCATCGGCCACTCCGAGCGCCGTACCCTGCACAACGAAAGTGACGAGCAGGTCGCCGCGAAGGTGACCGCAGCCTTGTCTCACAATCTGGTGCCGTTGATCTGTGTCGGGGAGACTGCTGCTGACCTCGAGAAGCACGGGCCGAGCGCCGTTCCCATCGCCCAGCTGCGCGCGGCGCTGGCCGGCGTGAGCAACGCGGCGGATATCGTGGTGGCGTACGAGCCCGTCTGGGCTATCGGCTCCGGCAAGGCCGCAACGCCCGAGCAGGCGGAGCAGGTCGCAGCGGCGTTGCGTCTCGTGCTGCGGGAGACCCTGGGCGACGACGTCGCCGAGAAGACTCGTATCCTCTATGGCGGTTCGGTGAAGTCGGGCAATATCGCCGCCTACATGGACGAGGCCAACGTGGACGGCGCGCTCGTGGGCGGCGCGAGCCTGGATGTCGCCGAATTCGGCGCCATTGTTCGCTTTCAGAAGCACATCACCGCGTAGTACGTCCTCAAACCGCGTCATCCTGCTGCCGTTTTCCGCCGCCTTCCTTCCCGGTCGGCGCAGAGAGAGCGGCAGCGGGCTATAATTACCAGAGTCCGTGGTGGAGCCGTCGTGCCCACTGCAATGTGAAAGGTTTTGTGTTGGAGATTCTCCAGGTTGTGTTGCAGGTCATGCTCGGTCTCACGAGTCTCCTGCTCACCATGCTCATTCTGTTGCACAAGGGTCGCGGCGGGGGGCTGTCCGACATGTTCGGCGGCGGGGTCACATCCAACCTGGGAGCCTCGGGCGTTGCGGAACGCAACCTGAACCGGATCACCGTCTTCCTGGCGCTGCTGTGGATCACAACGATCGTGGTCTTGGGCCTGATCACCAAGTTCGACACCGGCGTCTGACCCACGCACGTCCCTTACGGATCTCAATCAGCCGGACCTGAAGCGCCCGGACCTCACAACAAATTAGCGGAGGAACAACATGGCATCTGGTGGAAGCGCAATTCGTGGCTCCCGTGTGGGGGCAGGGCCGATGGGGGAGCAGGACCGCGGGTATCACGCGGACCGCGTCAAGGTGTCCTACTGGGATGCCCTCGGCAACGAGACGGTCCGATACTTCGCCGCGACCCTTCCCGACGAGGAGCTCCCTGTCACCATCGACTGCCCGTCTTCCGGGCTGCCGGCCGGCCGCGACAAGGCCAACCCGCCGTCCGTCGTGAAACTCGAGCCGTACAAGACTCACCTCGCCTACGTCAAGGAACGCCGGAGTGAAGAAGAAGCCGAGTCGTTGCTCGAAGAGGCCCTGCTGCAGTTGCGGATCCGTCGGGGCAAGCTGGCTCCGTCCAGCTGAACACCTCGGCTGGTTCAGCCGCCCATGAGAAAGCCCCGTCCGAATCGGACGGGGCTTTCTCATTGCCGGCTGCCACGGCGGGAGAGCCGCCCGGAGGCTCAGTACTGCGGGGCGATCAGGCTCCCCGGCACCTCCGCGGCGGCGTCACCATCCACGAAGAAGACGGTACGGCGCCGCCCCTTGATTCCCGCGACCGGCACCTCGTCGCGGCTCGCGCCGGCAAGGGCCAGTCCCAGGACCGCGGCCTTGTCGGCACCGGCCAGGACCAGCCAGACCCGTTCGGAGGCGTTCAGCACGGGGCGTGTGAGGGTCAGGCGTTCCGAGGGCGGCTTGGGAGAGCGGCGCACCGGCAGAACACTGGCGTCCCGTTCCCGTACCGCGCTGCGATGCGGGAACAGCGACGCGATGTGGCCGTCCGGCCCCACCCCGAGAAACGTGATGTCCAGCCGGGGGAAGGGCGACCCGTTCACGGCGTGATCGGCCAGCTCCGCAGCGTACAGTGCGGCGGCGGCATCCAAATCGACACCGTCGTCGGAGGCCGGGAACGGGTGTACGTTCGCCGCGGGAACACTGATGTGGTCCAGCAGGGCATCTCGGGCCTGCCTGTCGTTACGGTCTGCGTCATCGCGGGGTAACCAACGTTCATCGCCCCACCAGAAGCTGACCCGGGCCCAGTCGATGGTGTCCCGGGCCGATGACTCATTGATGGCCTGAAGGACCAGAATACCCACGGAACCGCCCGTCAGAACGACGTTCGCGTCGCTCTCCTCGTGCAGCACATCAACCATCTTGGTGATGAAGCGTGCCGCGACCGAAGCGGCCAGTTCCTGCTTGGTGGCGTGCACCAGGACACGTCGTTCGTTGCTCACGTCTATTCCCCCACCTCGTGTGCGACCTCTTCGTCCAATTGCGGCAAGCCTCGCATGATGACTTCACCATACAGTTCATCGGGGTCGAGTCGGCGCAGCTCATCGGCCAGGCAATCCCGCAGGCTGCGGCGCTTCAGCGTCAGGTCCTGCTGCGGTTGGCCGGGCTGGGTGAGGGTGGCCACATCGGGGATCGCCCGTTCGATGGAAATCACCCCGGCCTTGCGGGTGAGGTACACCCCATGCACACCGAAGGCCGAGGGCCCCGAGGTGAGCTCGTAGCTGACTTTGACCTTCAGCTGCATTTGCAGCCAGGCGGCCAGCATGGTCGTGGAGGGTGAGTCCGCAGCCCCCGTCACCTGAACGGCCGTCACCGCCTGATACGGCGGCTGATCGAGCACGGCGGCAAGCTGTGCCCGCCAGAGGGTGAGTCGGGTCCACGCGAAGTCGGTGTCTCCGGGACGGTAGGTGCCGCATATGCGGTGCAGGGCATCTTGAGGGTGCGGCTGAGCCGAGGCATCCGTGATGCGCCGGTTGGCGATGCGGCCCAGCGGAGACTCCGCCGGGATCAACGGCGCCACCCCGGGCCACCAGGCAACGACGGGGGCGTCCGAGAGCAGCAAGCCGGTCACGAGGCTTTCGGGATCGCTGCCGGCTTCACCGTAGACGCGGAGCACGATGACCTCACTCGCCCCGGCATCACCACCGACGCGGATTTCGGCGTCGACACGGGCGGGGGATTCCGGGCCGGAGCCGTCGGGAGCCTGGGTGGACAACACGATGACCCGCATCGGGTGTTCCCGAGACGCGTCGTTGGCGGCCGCAATGGCCTCCTCTTCGTCGCCGAGGGTGGAAGAGA
>JAWOHA010000156.1:0-3105 GCA_046496385.1 Cryobacterium sp.
TGGCGGGGCGACGTTCAACGTGCCGGTGACCAGCTCGAACGTGGCGGCGGGCATATTCGTGACGAGTCCGCTGGTGTTCACGGGCAACACGAACTTCATCAACGCGGTGTTCGACCCGGTTGCGGCGGGCACGACGCGGCTCGCGATCACGCAACCGGCGGGGTTCACGGCGACGACCACGGTCAACGCCAACGCCCGTGTGCAGTTCGACATGAACGTGGTTGGCTCGAGCGTGTTCTTCCAAGGCGCGGCGAGCGCGACGACTTTGGTCGGGCGCGACCTGCAGCAGGGCGTCACGGTGCGACTGCAGAGCGCGCCGCCCTCGCCGGTGGACATCACGCTCACGGTGCCGGCGGGTTCGGGCGTGCTGCTGGCGCTAGATCCGCTGGCGGCGGGTGCCGAGACGCTGGTGCTGCCGGCGGTGAACAACACCACGAACCGCACGGTGTACGTGCAAAGTACGAGCCTCGGCTCGACGATCGTGCGGGCCTCGGCCTCCGGCTACTCGGACGGGACGCTCACGGTCAATCAGACTCCCTCGGGCTTCGCGTTCTTCGGCACCAGCGACCCGGAGACTGTCCCGGGCACGCCGGCGACCTATCGGGTCTATTCGATCCAGCTGAACAACTTCGGCGCTTTCCAGAGCTGGCAGGAGACACGCGGCGGGGCGACGTTCAACGTGCCGGTGACCAGCTCGAACGCGGCGGCGGGCATATTCGTGACGAGCCCGCTGGTGTTCACGGGCAATACCAACTTCGTGAATGCGACGTTCCTGCCGGTGTCGGCCGGTTCGACGCTGCTGGCGATCACGCAGCCGGGAGGGTTCACGCCGACGACCACGACGAACACCAACGCTCGCGCCCAGTTCACAGCAAACGTGACAAGCGGCCTGGCGGTGGTCACCCTGACCGTGCCGGATAACACCGCCACGGAGGCGGGGCAGACCACCGGCTCCTTCACGCTGACGCGCAGCGGCGGCAACACTGCGAGCGCGCTCGCGGTCCGCCTGGCGCTGTCCGGCACGGCGACCCTCTCCACGGACTTCAGCTGGTCGCCCGGAGGCTCGTTCACCGGCGGAGGCATCTATCAGTTCAGCATTCCGGCGGGTCAGGAATCGCTGACCGTGACGGTGACACCGGCCCAGGACAACCTCGTCGAAGGTGCTGAGACCGTGGTCGTGACCTTGAGTCCGAGCGCGGTCGATCCGCCGGTCTACAGCATCGGTGCGCCGAACGCCGGCACCATCAACATCGCGGACGACCCGCCGGTAGTGACGCTCGCTGTGACCGACAATACGGCCACCGAGGCCGGCCAGACCACGGGCGCGTTCGTCGTTTCGCGCAGCGGCGGCAATCTCGCGACCGCGCTGCAGGTGCGCGTGGCCACGTCTGGATCGGCTGCGGTGAGCACCGACTTCAATTGGTCACCCGGCGGGGCGTTCCTCGGCAGCGGGCTCTACCAGTTCAGCATCCCGGCCAGCCAGGCCTCACTGACCGTGACCGTGACGCCAGTTCTGGACAACCTCGTCGAGGGTCCGGAAACGCTCGTGCTCGACCTGAGCCCGAGCATAGGGACACCGCCGACTTACAACATCGGCGCGCAGAACGGCGGCACCATCACCATCGTCGACGACCCGCCGGTGGTCACCTTGACCGTCACGGACGGCACCGCATCCGAATCGCCACCTGATACCGGCACGTTTGTGCTGGCGCGCAGCGGCGGCAACCTCGGGACCGCACTGCCGGTGCGCGTGGCGGTGGCCGGCACGGCCACGATCTCAACCGACTTCAACTTGTCGCCGGGGGGTGCGTTTGTAGGCGGCGGGATCTATCAGTGGTCCATACCGGCCGCCGCGGCCGCGCAGTCAGTGACGCTGACGCCCGTGAACGACACCGTCCCCGAGGTCGACGAGACTGCGATCTTCACCCTGAGCGCGAGCGGGACGACGCCGCCAAACTACACCATCGGCACGCCCGACACCGGCACCATCACCATCATCAGCGACGAGAAGCCGCTGGCAGGGACTGGGGTCGTGGCGTCGCCCGCTGTCGATCCCTCGCCGTCGTCGGCATCGGCGACCCTGGCAGCGGCACCCGCCACTGCGGCTCCGGCCAACTCCACGCTGTCCAAGGCCGAACTGAAGCGACAGCAGCGCGTCGAGAAGGCGCGGCAACGGGCCGCGCAGCAGGAAGCGAAACGGGCGCTCAAGCAGGCGCGTGGGCCGGGCGCGAAGACGCAGGCAGGGGCTCCGGTCTCGAGCCCGGCGTCGGGGGTGGCGACCGTTCCCGTGCAGCCCGCGGCGAGCAGGCCGCCGGATTGATCGTTGGATCAGGGGGAAACTTCGGGCCAGGGACGGCCCGATCGTTCACGGCCGCGATCAGCCTAGAAGGGCTCGATTCTCTCTGCGGGCTCGATGACGATCCGGCCCCGCGAGACGGTCAGTTCGACCTTCTGCTCCAATCGATAACCCGTCTCCTTCAGCACTGAGGTCGGCAGGCGCAGTGCCGGGCTATTGCCCCACTTGCGAATGACGGCCTTACGTTTCACTCCCAATCCTTCTCCAGCCGCTTCGCCGACAGCAGGAACAGCCCCGCCGCGACGAAGTAGAACGTCGTGCCGGCCAGGATCGCGTAGCGCAGCGAGTCGGCGCCGTAGCGCACGGAGAGCACGTCGGAGAGCGCACCGAGCGCCACCGAGCCGAGCCCGATGCCGATCAGGTTGTTCACGAACAGGAAGATCGCCGAGGCCGTGGCGCGCATGCCGGGCGGCACGATGTGCTGGATGGCCGACAGCACCGGCCCGAGCCACACGAGGCCGAGCGCCGTGGGCACGAGGAACAGCACGAACGACACCGCGAGCGAGTTCGAAGTGACGGCGCCCACGTAGAAGGGCGCGGTGCACAGGAACGCGATCGCCGGGATGAGCGCGTAGTTGCGCCGGCGCTCGGCACCGAAGCGGTCGGCGAGCCAGCCGCCCATCCAGATGCCCGCGATGCCGCCCACCAGCAGGATGGCGCCGAAGTACAGCGACGCGTCGAGCAACGTCATGCCGTGGCTGCGCACGAAGAACGACGGCAGCCAGAAGAACAGGCCGTAACCCATCATC
>JAWOHA010000209.1:0-2601 GCA_046496385.1 Cryobacterium sp.
CGACGGAGCCCACTTCTACAGCGGTTACGAAGAAGAGCCCACCAACTAAGGTTCGTCTCTTCGACGGCCCTCTACCTGTTTTTTGATTCTGGAGATTACCAATGCCTAAGCCCACAAAGGGACCCCGGCTCGGTGGCGGCCCGGCGCACGAGCGCCTCATGCTCGCCAACCTGGCTGCTGCCCTGTTCACCCACAAGTCCATCAAGACGACCGAGACCCGCGCGAAGCGCCTGCGTCCGCTCGCCGAGCGCATGGTGCAGTTCGCCAAGCGCGGCGACCTGCACGCTCGCCGTCGCGTGCTCGCCACGATCACCGACAAGAGCGTCGTTCACGAGCTCTTCGCCGTGATCGCACCGCAGGTCAACGAGCGTGAGGGTGGCTACACGCGCATCACCAAGCTCGGTTTCCGTAAGGGCGACAACGCCTCGATGGTTCAGATGGAACTCGTTCTGGAGCCGCTGACCCCCAAGGTCAAGCGCGCCAAGACGGCGACCGTTGCCGCCGAGCCCGTCGGAGCCGAAGACGTCGTTGCAGTCGACGAGGCCGCCGCTGACGAGACCGTCACCGCCGAGACCGTCACCGCCGAGACCGTCGTTGACGCTCCCGTCGAGGAGACCAAGTAACACCCACGCATCACGCGTGACCTGAAGGGCCCGGCTTCGGCCGGGCCCTTTTGCGCGCCCGGCGGGCCCCGAGGGGCGGTCACCGGTCACCGATAGGCTGAACTCATGACTTCTCTGCTGTCGCCCCTGACCGACCGGGTGACCGCGCCCGGGACCCTGGCCGTGCCGGTGCATGCAGACATCGCGCTGTGGCGTGCCGCGACCGAAGCCGATATCGACGGCATCTGGCAGCTGCGGGAAGCGATGGGCCGCCTCGACCACCCGAACTACCTCACCACCCGCGGGGCGATCGCCGCCGACTTCGGCTACTCCCATGTGAACATCGCCCTCGACTCGCTGGTGGGGCTGGACAGCAGCGGCCGCATCGTCGCCAACGGCATGGTGCTGTTTCCGCCGCGGCAGGAGACCCTGGTGCGTTCCATCGTGATCGGCGGCGTGCACCCCGAGCTGCGCGGCCGGGGGATCGGCCGAGAGCTGCTCGCCTGGCAGGTCGGGCGCGCCAAACAGCAGCTGGCCACGTCGACGAAGACCCTGCCCGGCTGGATCTTCGCCTACGCCGACGAACGGGCTCCGCAGAGCGCCCGGCTGTTCGAGCGGGGCGGGCTTGACCTCACACGCTACTTTCTGTCGTTGGAACGGCCGCTGCACGAACCGGTGCGACCGGTCGAAGCGGCCGACGGCATCCGCATCGCCGTGTACACCCCGGCTGATTCGGCCACGGTGCATGCGGCCCGTGACGACGCGTTCATGGACCACTGGGCGAGCCAGCCGATGAGCGACGAGAACTGGGCGGCGTTCGTGAACGGCCGCTGGTTTCGACCGGACCTGTCGTTCGTGGCGTGGGCGGGCGACGAGGTCGTGGGGTTCGTGCTGTCGACCGCGAACGAGAACGTCTGGACCACCCAGGGGTTCACCGGCAGCTACATCGACCTCGTGGGGGTGACGGGTCGATGGCGCGGGCGGCACATCGCGCAGTCGCTGCTGGCCGCCCAGCTTGAGGCCGGCCGCGCCCTCGGGCACGACCGGGTCACCCTCGCAGTCGATTCCGACAGCCCCACGGGCGCCCTCGGCCTCTACACGGGCATGGGTTTTCAGGCCGCGCACCGAAAGATGGCGTACACGCTCCAGTTCTGAGGCCCGACCCGCCCGGGCGATCGACCTCGGACGCCCCGTGCTCCGCTGCCGCAGCCCCTGCGCGTCCGGTGGCGCGCCCGGATTCGGCGCCCGCTACGGTAATTGTCGTAGCGCTCGCCCCAAATGGGGCGCGCTCAGGCGCGGAGGGGGCATCGAACCTCCCGCGGCAGGCCGGAGGCCGGAGGCCGAAGGCGGGAGGCCGGGAGGCCGGGAGGCCGGGTGGCGGGGGCGCTAGAGGATTTTGGTCATTTCGAGCTCGGTGGTACCAGGGTCGAGGCTGTACGGGATGCTCTCACCGGTCACCGCGAAACCGCGGCGCTCGTAGGCCGCGATGGCGCGGGCGTTGTGCTCATGCACGTGGAGGGTCAGCCGGCCGCCCTCGGTGCGCGCCCAGGCCTCGACAGCGGCCAGAAGCGCATCCGTCACGCCGCAATCTCGGCCGCGCCAGATTGGGGTGACGTAGACGCCCACCAGCAGGGCGCCGACGGTCGGGTCGACGTAGCCGGCCATCGTGCCGATCCACCGGCCAGAAGTGTCGATGGCGGCGACGGCGATGCCATGCTCGGCACTGCCGCGACGGCCCCGCATGCGCCACTCAGACTCGTCGTGCCCCAGCGCGAGCTCGATGCCTTCCGTGTAGGCCAGGGGAGTGTCGCGGATCATCTCGAGGCGCAGGTCACGCACCTGGCGCCAGTCAGATTCGACGGTGGGCCGGATGGAATACGTCTGTGTCGTCACCCCTGAGAGCCTAGGACCTGGGCTACCCGCCCGCAGCGAGGTCGGCGAGGGCCTGGTCGATCGTGTCGGCGTAGATCTGACCGCCGAGAGGACCGGGATGGATGCG
>JAWOHA010000226.1:0-6235 GCA_046496385.1 Cryobacterium sp.
AGTCCGAGTGACATGCTGCCGCTCATGGTTACCTGGCACAACGTGCCGGCGGTCCCGCAGCGGATGCCGGCACTGTAGACCGTGCCGCCGGGAGGTCGCGTGACTGTCAGCTGATAAGTGGCGGGGCTGGTCGAGAGGCCGTCCTGGCGAACCGTGACGGTCTTTCCCGCGATCGTGATGGTGCCGCTGCGGCTGGACGTGGACGGGTTCTGCTTCACGGCGAAGGGCACTGGCCCGCCGCCCGACCCGCCTGATATCCACATCGTCGCCCACGACAGGTACGTCGACGCCGTCCATGCGCAACCTGTGCCCGTGGTGACGTGAAGGGTGTAGCTTCCGCCCAAAGCAGGAACCGAGAGGGACGTCGCGCTCAGGGAGGTTGCGCATGCGGAGGCGGTGCCGAAGGTAAACGGGTTGGACGCGTCGCTGAGCGCCGCGCCTTCGGGGCCGATGGCGGCGACGCGCGCCTCGCAGTAGCCGCCCGTCAGCGGCCAGGCGGCGACGCGGGAGGCGAAGTCGAAGCGGATCTTGCCGTCTGCTCCCGGGGACCCCTTCCCCATGTCGACCGTGGCGAACGGCGCCGACGCCCCGAGCATGTACATGCAGAGTTCATAGCGCACCACTGCGGGCTCGCCGTATTCGAGCGTCTGCCAGTGGTCCGGCGACGGGTCGAACTCCGCGATCCGCGGGTCGCTCACAACCTGCGCGGGCGCCGCTAGGGCGCACGCCAGGACGAGGGCAATGGGGAGCGCAGCCCTCAGACTCGATAGGGCGCGGCGGTGTCCGGTGCATGGCTTCGTCATTCAGGTGTTGTCGTGCGACGGGGGGCGATTGTGGGAATCCGACGGCCGGTCCAGCCGTTGTCGGCAGTCAAGCAAGGGCGGTGCCGAAAATTGTCACTAGCGGACGAAGCGGCTAAGTGGTTTCTATCCAGTTACTTGTCGGCATGCGTGCGGGCGTAAGCTGCACGGCGTCGGGCCACGCCGGCCGGCGATTACAATTCTGCGTGTAAGAACGTCCCGCCCCCCATGAAAAGGTGACACTTTCCTATGGGGTTCGAAGGAGAACGCCGTCACGTGATCGATCCCGGGCCACAGGAACCTGGTCAGCGGCGCGAGTTCCTCTTCGGCTGGCGCCGTATCGCACGGCAGGAATACCGCGGCCACCAACTTGCCCCCATCCCACATGACGAACGGGTTGTTGACGAGGAAGGAACGAGCCGCCTCATCGGTGCGGCGCACCCGCAGAAGGAACAAGTGGCGCCACGGACCGGTCATCCGCAAGCCCCAGATTCTCTTGTAGGCCAGTACGCCGTCGGTGAGGAACGGCTTGGTGGCGCCCGCGTGCACCCGTGCTGTGCCGTGGCGCTTCAGGTGCTCATGGCTGAAATAGTAGGCGGCCTGGAGGGCTCCCTGCCGCACGAATTCCGGATTGCCGCCCAGCACGCCGACGCGCCAGAACACGGGGCCATCGGCCCCGTGGACGATGAGGTTGCCGGCCACCGCGACGTCCTCGCGGAGGACGAGCAACACCTCGGCCCGGTCATCGCCCCACGGACGGTCGTCGGGCGCGCATCGCAGCGCTTCTTCTCCGAAGTGACGCTCGGTATACGGGATCACCATGTCGCGCATGAACTGGCTGATTGAAGCCGAATCGTCTTTCACCTCATACGTGAAACCCCACTTACGGATTCGCCGTCGATGTTCCCGCATGGCGTGGCTCTTCGGGTCGATGTCATCGAACATCAGTTCGCCCCAGACCCATTCGGGAATCACGAAGCCGTCCCTCGCCACCGGCGCCCGAGCGGTCAGGTCGGGCAGTTGGTCGAACTCGAGGCTGACGTTGTCGCGGAGACCCGGCCTGAAACCGCGGCGGAGCTGCCACTTCCACCTGGGCCCGAGGCAGCGCTCATCAGACTCGCCTCCGAAGATGATCCGCCTGAGATACGCCTGCTGCTCCAGGTTCCCCGTATAGCGGTAGGCCATCTCCAGGCCGCTGTGTCGCTCCCGCCCGCGACAGGCCCACACAAGAGCGCATTGCCGTGTCAGGAGCCGCCGAATCGCATTCCGGGCGGCGACCAGGGGTCGCAGTGCCCAGAACGCAGGTCCCGCCCTGGCCTTATAGCGCGACTGAAGGTGACGGAAGAAAGCGGACACCGGGTCACTCCCCCATGGCCCGAGCGGGTGCAGTCTGCGGGTCGCCCTTATGATAAGCGTGCCGGGCCCGCGAGGCCCCATCGTCGCACGCCCAATCGGCCTGATGCTACAATCCCGCTGGCTTCGGCCATCACCTCGAGTCAGGTAAGCGGCCCCACCGGAGGTTGCGTCGTGAACGACACCGTGTTCGACATCCTCCGCGCAGGGGCCCCCACCGCGCCGGCGAAGGCACGCCTGCCCGGACTGCCATGACCCGGACCGCAGCCCTCCTCAAGGATGCCGGCCTGGCCACCCAGCTGGCGCTCGCCGCGGGGGTGAGCTGGATTGTTCCCGAATCGTTCTGGCTGCCGCTGCTGCGTGCGGCAGGCCACGTGGAGGCCTTCCTCAGCGTTCCCCGCTCGCGCGAGTGGCCGATCGACCACCAACTTGCGGCCGTGCTCGGGTGCTCGGCCCGCGCGCTCGCCCTCGAGCGGGCTGCATCCTGCCATGCCGCCCGGCTCTACAGTCTGCGGGAATACCTGCCTGGGAGACGCGGCGTGCCGGTCCGCCTCGACGGGGTCGAGCAGCTTGCCGGGGCGACCGCGGTGGGCACCGGGGCCGTTCTGTGGGTCTCGCGGTTCGCCTGGGCCTCGCTCATCTCCAAGATGGGGCTGCACCAGGCAGGCTTCGCCGTGAGCCACCTGAGCCGACCGGGCCACCCGTTCGGCGAATCCGCATTCCGCGTGCGATGGCTGAACCCGGTCTGGACCCGGATCGAATCGCGCTTCCTGCGGGAAAGAATCGTGCTGGAACCCGGCGCCGAAACGGCCGCACTGCGGGTCCTCCGGCGGCAGCTCGCGGAGGGCGGCGCGGTCTCGATCACGGTGGGACACGAGGCGGTCCGCACGGTCGAGGTGTCCGTTCTCGGCGTGCCCTTGCAGCTTTCGACGGGACCGATGCACCTTGCGGCGGCCAGCGGGGCGCCGCTCATCCCGGTGTTCGTCATCCGGGAGGGCGACGGGGCGTTCGTCGTCACGCTCGACGCTCCGCTCGTCGTTGACGCTCGGGCGGACCGCGAGAAGCGGGAGCACGACATCGCGGCACAATATGCCCGCCGCCTCGAGCCGTGGGTCAGGCGGTATCCCGGTCAGTGGCTCGGTGAGTAGACGAGGGCCACCGCATTGGTGGCCCTCGCGCGTTCGGACGTCTCACGGCTCAGCCGCGCCGGGTCTACCGAATCGTGAACGGAGTCTGATGCGCGGGCAGCTGAACGACGCCGACCAAGTCGAACCAGGCCGCCCCTGCCAGACCGAGTGGGGTGCATGGTCCCGCTGCGCTATCCCGATACCACACGTTCGGCACATCGACCGACAGCGCACGGCTGACGTACTGTCCCGTGATGTAGTACCCCGTGGATCCCACGGTGCTGAGCGAGCGGAAGAAGTAGCTCGGCATCGGGTCTGGCGTTGGAGGGGTACCGGTGGACAACCAGGACCGCAGGGAGTAGGGCCCGGCGGTGCAACCCGCGTCGAAGAAGTACAGCGTGACATCGGCCTGCAGCCACCCATCGGGGCCGGCGCTGGCCACGTAGTGATGTCCCCCCACCGAGAGCGCCACGGTCGAACTGCCGATCAGGGGGCCGACCACCGCGTCGCTGGCGTCGTAGACCGTGAAAGACCCCGCAGTCGTCGACGCCTGGGCATTCACCACCTGCGTGACCGACTTGCTCGCGCTCGTGTAGAGCGACGTGTTCGTGGGCGTAAAGGTCGTCGAGAGCGTGTAGGACCCCGCTGAGAGCACCGTGCCAGCCCCGGGCGAGTACACGAAGGTTCCTGCCACGGTAGTTGTCGCGTTCAACTGCGTCGCGCTGAGGGCGGTGCCCTGGGTGATCGGAGCAGGCGTCGGCCAGGTGATGACAGGCGTCGTGAGGCCGGCCGGGGCGTTCACCACCTGCGTGACCGACTTGCTCGCGCTCGTGTAGAGCGACGTGTTCGTAGGCGTAAAGGTCGTCGAGAGCGTGTAGGACCCCGCTGGGAGCACCGTGCCAGCCCCGGGCGAGTACATAAAAATTCCTGCCACGGTAGTGGTCGCGTTCAACTGCGCCGCGCTGAGGGCGGTGCCCTGGGTGATCGGGGCAGGAGTGGGCCAGGTGATGACGGGCGTCGTGGGCGTGCCCCCAACCGGTGTGAACGTCGCCCCGCAAGCGCGCGGGCCGCCGAGAAACAGCCACAGGCTGGTCGTCGTCCCCGTGCAGTCACCGGTCCACGCGGTGAACGCGTAGCCCGCACTTGCCGTAGCGGAGAGCCCGAGCGTCATGGCGGCGGGCATGGTCACGGAGCATGCGGTCCCGCCCGCGCCGCAGTTGATCCCCGCTCCTTGCACCTTCCCGCCCGTCGGCGGGGTGAACGTCAGCGTGTACGGCGGCCCCGACGTCTGCGCAAGGGCGGGAGCTGCGCCGATGGTGAGCACGGACATCACGAGAATCACTGCGCACACTGCTCTGGACATATGAACACCTCTTCGAAACATCGATCTGGACCGTCAGGCTAAGCGAGGAGGTCCGGCGCTCGGTTCACACTCACGACAGACCAGACCTGAAGCACGCATATGCAAGATCGCGTCCGGCCGGTATTGCGCCATTTGCGCGGGCGCTCTTGTGCACCTGCCTCGAACTCGTCTCGGCGAAGGACTCTTCTCTGGCCATCGGCGCACCACCCCTGCCTCGCCACGGACAGGGGAACCACGTCGGCAATCCCCATGGTTCGCCGCCTCGATCGATGCGAAATTGTAATTGGCAGAAGGCAGGGCTGCTGTTCAATATTGAACACACACCCCCAAGACCGGGAGTGAGCGCGAGCGCGACGTCGCCCCGGTGCTCACCGGCACCGGGGCGCTGGGCCGCGCAGAGCGTTCGCGCCCTACCTCTTCATCCGGCGGCGGGCAGTTGCCACGCCGATCAAGCCGATGCCGAGGAGCAGCATCGACGAGCCCGGGTCGGGAACGGTGGCGGTCGCCACGTCCGACGCCGAGAAACTGAATGTGGATTCTCCGCCGCCCAGCGCGCCGTAGCCCTGAGCGGTCAGGCTGAACGAGCCTGGCGTCGGGTCGAATCCGGTCGCGTAGAGCGTGCCGGTTCCGTTCAGGATGGAAATGGACGAACTGACGTCATCCCCCTCCCGAGAAAGGCTCCCCAGCACCAGGTAGTCAAACGAGTAGGTAATCCCGCTTTTCGTGAACGTCCAGAGCGGGGTCACCCCAGCGGCCGGGAAGGGATCGAAGGTGAAGTCACTGAAAAAGGTGGCCGTGTCCTGGGTGCCCAGGTAGGTGCCAGTCGGGAGTGGTGACGACTGCACCGTCGCGGAGGCTGCCAGGAAATCGATGCCGGTCGTATTGAACCAATTCGTTCCGCCCCAGGGCTGGGCGGCTCCCGAGAACGAAAGGCTCCCAGTGATGGGCCCTGCCTGAGCCGGCGCCACTGCCAACGCAGCGGCAACCAGCCCGATTACCAACAGACGTTTCAACATACCCCCTCCAGTCGGAACGAGCCGCCTCCGAAGCGAAGCCTCGATCCGGGTTGTAATGGCCCTGCGGCGCCAATGATCGGGGATTCGCGTGGACAAATGCCCGGCGCGCAGCGGCGTTATCGATACGGCATCGTAGTCAGAAGGAAGCAGTGCCGCTGTTCACTTCCGCACAGGTAGGGCCGCCGCCACGCGACCAACGGCCTTGGGCGCGCAATCGGGCAGAAGCACGTGGCGAGAGGCACGGCCTGCCGAACCGCAGCACTCCCGTACACGGCGAGAGCCACCGAGTGGTGGCTCTCCGCAATCAACATCCCACAACGGGCGCTGCTACTGCCGCCGCTGGCCCCACGCCCTCAAAACGGCGAGGCCGACGCACAGCAGCAGGCCCGAACTTGGCAAATCCGGCACACCGAATGGCATGGTGACACGGGCCCCCACGCTGAACCGTACCGGGATTGCCGGAGGGCCCATTCGTTGAGAGGATGGACCCTATGGGACGACCGAGTCGGTACTCACCCGAGCTGAACGAGCGGGCTGTGCGGATGGTCCAGGAGCATGCGGCGGAGCATCCGTCGC
>JAWOHA010000244.1:0-2616 GCA_046496385.1 Cryobacterium sp.
TACGGCCTGGTCACCCGTGGCCCGGTCATGGCCGAAAACGTCACCGGCGGCTTCGCGCTGGTCTACCGCACCCTGAGCGGGTTCGAGGAGATGGGGCGCTGCCGGCGTGGCTACTTCGTGGAAGGCCTCGGCGCCGCCCAGTTCGCGACCGGCGGCACCATCGACCGGCTGCGCAGCCTCGTGGAGGTGAGTACCGGGCGAGCGGACGCCGCCCCGGTTGCGGTGACCCTCGCCGCGACCGACCCGGCCAACCCGTATGGGGCGATGCTGCCGTGGCCGGAGTTGCCCGCGGGCACCACGCACCGCCCCGGACGCAAGGCCGGCGCGGTGGTGGTGCTCGTGGACGGCGCGCTCGCGCTGTACCTGGAACGCGGCGGCAAAACCGTGCTGGTGTGGGGCGAAGACGCGGCGGCGCCGTACCGCACGGGCGCCGACCGGTCCGGTTTCGCCGGCACGGCGGCCGCCGCCGGGCTCGCCCGTGCCCCCCGCGGCATCGCTCCGGACGCGCGGCAGATCGCGGCCGCCGGGGGATTGGCCGCACTCGTGCGCGACCGCCGGGTGAGCAAGATCGCGGTGGAGACCGTGAACGGTGTCTTCGTGATCGGCACCGTTTTCGGCCAGGCGCTGCGCGGCGCCGGCTTCACCGAAACCCCCAAGGGCTTGCGTGTCTGACCGGGGGCCCGATGCCTGAGGGAGATACCGTCTACCGTGAGGCGCACGCCCTGAACGAGGCACTCGCCGGCAGCGTGCTGACCCGCTCTGATGTGCGGGTGCCCGCCTTCGCGACCGTCGACTTCACCGGCGATACCGTGCAGAACGTGGTCAGTCGCGGCAAACATCTGCTGCTGCGGGCCGGGCAGAACACCGTGCACTCGCATCTCAAAATGGAGGGCAGCTGGCATCGCTACCGGCACGGCAGCCCCTGGCGGCGCCCCGCGTTTCAGGCCCGCATCGTGTTGGAAACCGCAGACTGGGTGGCGGTGGGGTTCGAACTCGGCCTGCTCGAGATCGTACCGACGCGGAATGAGACCGACATCGTGGGCCACCTCGGGCCCGACCTGCTCGACCCCGACTGGAACGCCGTTCTGGCGGCGGATGCGGCGGCCCGGCTGCTGCAGCATCCCGAACGCCCGGTCGCGGTGGCTCTGGCTGAGCAGCGCAGTCTCGCCGGCCTCGGCAACGTGTACGTGAACGAGCTGTGTTTTCTCCGCGGACTGCTGCCCACGCGGCCGCTGGGGGAGGTGCGCGATGTTCCCGCGGTCGTGGCGCTGGCCCGGCGCCTGATGCTCGCCAACCGTGACCGCACGGAGCGCACCACGACCGGCAACACCCGGCGCGGTGAGCAACTCTGGGTGTACTCCCGCGACGGGCGGCCGTGCCGGCGCTGCGGCACGCGAATTCGGCGGGGCAGCATCGGCCGTGACGATCTTCTGCAGCGCAACAGCTTCTGGTGCCCGCGCTGCCAGAACTAGACCGGCTGGGACTCCGACCCCACGCCAGAAGCCCCCGCCGGGTTCGGCAGGGGCTTCCTCGGCGCTCATTCACCTCACGGCAGCGGGACCGCTACCGGCACGGCCTTCCCGCGACGGCCGGTTTGCCCGCGAAGTCGGGCTTTCCTGTGACGGCCGGCTTTCCCGTGACGGCCGGCTTGCCCGTGACCGCGGGCTTGCCCGGCGCGACGCAGGTCGGCGGGAGCGTGTCCGCCAGCGTGACCCGGTCGAGGCTCACCGCGCCGGTGCCGGTGAAGCCGAACCCGTACCCCTGCACATCGGTGAGGGTGAGGCCGTCATCCGGTGCTCCGACCGGCTGCTCCGTGGAACGGGTGAGGTCGGCGAACGGCACCGTGACCTGACGCCAGCCGGCCCGGTCGTCGACGAAGCTCGTCTCGAACCGCTCGGCGGTGTCGGCAGCCTGGAAGACCCGGATGTAGTCCACAGTCAACGACTGCGGGAACACGAGGTCCTCGCCGGGCGCTCCACCGAAGTTGCCGCCGACGGCCACGTTGGTGATCAGCGAGAACGGGTGGTCGTACACCCACTCGTTCGGTGCCACGTCGGCCGGGGTGGCCGAGTGGTACTGGATACCGTCCACGAACCAGTCGATGCGCTCCGGGGTCCATTCCACCGAGAACGTGTGCCAGTCCTCGTACGCGGGGGTGTCGAAGGTGTACGTGTCGCCGAAGGAGTTGCCTCCCGAGTAGCCCGGCCCGTGGATGGTGCCGAAGATCTCGTTCGGCAGGCGGCCGACGAACTCCATCACGTCGATCTCACCCGTCTGGGGCCAGCCCACCTCGCGGAAGTCGTTGCCGAGGGTCCACACGGCGGGCCAGATGCCGGAGCCCTGGGGCACCTGCACGCGGGACTCGATGCGGCCGTACTCGAACTCCTGCTTCTGCTCGCTGATCAGGCGGGCCGAGGTGTGCGTGCAGGGTCCGTACCAGCAGTCGAGGTCTGTGCTGGCCGGGTCGATCTCACGCACGGTGATCACGAGGTTGCCGTCGCCGTCGAGGGCGGCGTTGTCGGTACTGTCGGTGTAGTACTGCAGCTCGTCGTTGCCCCAGCCCCAGCCGCCGGTCTCGTAGGTCCAGTTGTCCGGGTTCGCCGGAGCCCCGGCGGC
>JAWOHA010000016.1:0-12598 GCA_046496385.1 Cryobacterium sp.
GGTCGAGGCGCGACGAAGGAGCGATCGAGACCCCGTAGGCCGACCCTCAGAGCCTGCCGAGCCTGCCGGGCCGGTCTCAGCGGCCGGCGCCGTCGACGAGTTTGAGGCCCACGACGCAGCCCACCAGACCCAGAATGAGCAGAACCTTCACGATCGAAGCGGTCTCGCCGCCGAACACCATGGCGTAGACCACTGTCAGGGTGGCGCCGATACCAACCCAGACCGCGTATGCGGTGCCCACCGGAATCTCTCGCATAGCGAAGGCGAGGCCGGCCATGCTCGCAATCAGACCCACCGCGAAGACCACAACGGGCCACAGCTTCGTGAAGCCCTCAGATTTTCCCAGCGCGGTCGCCCACACGGCTTCGATAGCCCCGGAGAGCACCAGAATGGCCCAAGACATGGTGTCGTTTCTGGCCAGTCTTGTCGCGTTCCGGGTACTGGTCCCTCGTCCGGGGCGCGGAAAGGCGCCTGTGAAGAAACCTAACAGGAGATCCTGTGCAGGGGCGGCAGAGGGCGGCAGGGGTGACAGAGAGAGCCTGGGCTGCAGCAGAGATCGTTGCTATTCCAGGGCTCGGCCGAGCGCCGCCGGCCGCGCACACCGCGCTACGGGCCGGTGACCGTGGGCAGGCCGAGCGACTCGCCGGCCTCGCCGAGCCCGCCCGCGTCGGTGAGGTCGGTGAAGCCGAGACCGGTCATGCGGTCGATGGCGGCACCGGAACGGTTGCCGCTGGCGCAGTACACGACATAGTCGGCGTCGGGCTCCAGCTCGGCCACCAGGGCATCGAAGTCGGCGGACTGCACGTCGATGTTGACGGCGCCGTCCAGGTGCCCGGCGTCGAATTCACCGGCCGTGCGCACGTCGAGCACGGTGGTGTCGGCCGACAGGGCGATCGGTTCGGGCGCCGAGCAGGCGCTCAGGCCGATTGCAGCGGTCACGGCGAGGGTCAGGGTGATGAGGATCTTCTTCATGAGGCACCTTCGTACGGTCGCGGAACGGGAAGCACGAGCTACAGCCGACCGCTGAGAAGATTCTCCGCATCGGCATCGGAGTTACCCGATGCCATCGACTATACCCTCTGGGGTATGCTCTGGAGTCATGATCCCGCATCCGCGCACCGCTGCCCGCCCGTGCACGACATGACCACGACACCGGCCGCCGACACCGAGCCCGAAATCCGGGCCACGCCCGGGATCGGAGAATGGGTCGACGGCCTCGACATTCCCGTCGTCAACGAACGCACGGTGCGAGCCGCGGCCGGCCTGCTATTCCTGGCCGGCATCATCGCCTTCATGACCGCCGCGTTCACCGAGAACCTGCAACCGCTGCAGTCCTTTGCCATCGTCTTCATGTTCGACATGCTGTTGCGCCTGTTCGTGAGCGCCCGCTGGGCGCCGAGCATGCTGATCGGGGGGCTGATCGTGCGACGGCAGCGGCCGGAGTGGGTGGGCGCCGCTCAAAAGCAGCTGGCCTGGTCACTCGGCCTCGGCCTGGCCGTGACCTCCTGTCTCGCGATGGGGCTTCTCGCACTCGATCCGGCCCTCACCCTCGTACTGTGCGGGTTCTGCCTCAGCCTGCTCTTTCTGGAGACCGCCTTCGGCATCTGCGTGGGATGCCTGCTGCATCAGGCCCTATCGAAGACGCCGCCCCGGCTCTGCCCCGGCGACACCTGCTCCTACACGCCGCCCGCCCGGGGCGAAGCGCACTCCGTCACCGGCCACGCTGGACACTAATACCCCCATGGGTATAAGCTCACAGTGACATCATCGAAAAGAAGGAAATCACATGTGCCGATCCGTTTCGTGCAAGACCTGCGGCAAGACCACCTGGGCCGGCTGTGGCCAGCACGTTGACCAGGTCATGCGCGGTGTGCCGAAGAACGACCGCTGCCCCGGAGGCCACGTGAAGGTCAAGCCTTCCGGATCATTCCTCTCGCGCCTGTTCGGCCGCTGACAGCGCTCGACCGCGCGACGGGTCAGACCTTCTTGACCACGCTGGACTTGAGCTGCATGGCTCCAAAACCGTCGACCTTGCAGTCGAGGTCATGCCCGTCGACCGCATCCACGAGGCGGATATTGCGCACCTTCGTGCCGATTTTGATGGCGGTCGAACTGCCCTTGAACTTGAGGTCTTTGATGACCGAGACCGTGTCGCCGTCAGACAAGACGGTCCCGAAGGCATCTTTCACGACGGTTTCGGCCGGTTCGGTCTCGTCGGCGGGCTCGTCGGCCCATTCGTGGGCGCACATCGGGCACACCAGAATCGCCCCCATCTCATAGGCGAATTCGCTGGAACATTTCGGGCAGTCAGGCAGGGCGTCAGTCACCCCGTAACACTACGCCCACTGCCGTAGCCACCGGTCGGGACCTTCTGCCCCTAGCCAGCATCCCGAAGGCTGGGTATCTTGCGCAGTGCTTGCAGGCGCAAGCGACCATGATCGAAGGAGACGCAGTAATGGCACGCAACATCACGCGCTTCAACCCGTTCGCCGAACTGGACGCCCTCCAGAAGCAGTTCTTTGAAGACGGCATTCTCTCCCGGCTGCGCACGGCAGATTTTCCCATCACCGACGTCTACACCGACGAGAACCAGCAGCTCACCGTGGAGACCCACCTGCCCAATTTCGACGAGAAAGACATCTCCGTCGACGTTGACCGGGGTGCGCTGGTGATTCAGGCGCAGAAGCACGAAAAGGAGGAGGACTCCAAGAAGAACTACATCGTGCGGGAGAGCAGCAGCAGCTTCTACCGCAGGATCGCCCTGCCGGAACAGGCCGACATGAACAAGACCACCGCCGAGTTCGTCGACGGCGTTCTGCGCATCATGGTGCCCTTCCAGGCGGTCACGACACCGACCAAGATCGCCATCGGCGGCGCCTCGGGCGAGCAGTCCTCGGTCGCCGCCAAAGCCGAGTCCGAGCCGGCTGCCGCCGCCGCCGCCGAATCCGACGTCGAGAAGTAACCGCGGCGGAGCAGGATCCGGGCGCCGATCGCGTCACCGCTCCCGCGTACGTTCTCTGTCATACCGGGGCCTGCTCAGCCTGGCCGAGACGGCCCCGGCCGAGGAGGCCCCGGCAGGCCTAGAGTGCAGCACATGACGCAGAAGAAGTGGCAAGGCATCATGGAATGGCCCCTGATCGGGGCCTCGCTGTTGTTCCTCGTCGTCTACGCCTGGTCGGTGATCGTCGAGGCGCAGGGCGCGCAGCAGCTCGCGGCCGACCGCATCATCGCCGCGACCTGGATCGTGTTCTTCGTGGACTACGTGGTCACCGTGTCGCTGGCCGAGCATCCGCTGCGCTGGTTTCGCAGCCATCTTTTCGACCTGCTCGTGGTGGGGTTGCCGCTGCTGCGCCCGTTGCGGCTGCTGCGGCTGATCACCGTGCTGAGCGTGCTGCAGAAGACGGCCGGGCGGGCCATCCGGGCCCGGGTGGTGACCTATTCCGGCGGGGCCGCGCTGCTGCTGGGCTTCGTGGCGGCCCTGGCCGTGCTCGACGCCGAACGTTCGGCCCCCGGGGCGAGCATCGTGAGTTTCGGCGACGCCGTCTGGTGGTCGATCACCACGCTGAGCACTGTGGGATACGGCGATTACGTGCCGGTGACGCAGACCGGGCGCGTGGTCGCCGCCGGGCTCATGCTGGCCGGCATCTCTATTCTGGGCGTGGTGACCGCCACCTTGGCCTCCTGGCTGGTGGACCGCATCTCGGAGCGCGAACAGCGCGCGACGGAGGATTCCCGCTCGGCGACACGGGGCCAGGTGCAGCAGCTGTCCGAGCAGATCGCGCAGCTGCAGGCCCGCATCGACGAAGGCGACGCCCGCTGAGAGCGGCGTCGTGTCAGCGTGGCGGCCCGGTCTGGCGTGCCATGAAGAGGGCTGCGACCTGACCGGCGGTCTCGCGCAGGCGCTCGGCGGCATGCTCGGTCAGTTCGTCGAGAGTGGCCGGGCCGGCGGCGAGGCTGAACGCCGCCGTGACACCGGCGGCTCGGGTCTGCTGCGCGCTGAGACCCACGCTGCCGGCCACGACCACGACAGGGCAACCCGCGGGAGCGAGGCGGGTGACGGCTTCGACGACCTTGCCGCCGAGGGATTGCGAGTCGAAACGACCTTCTCCGGTGAGCACGAGGTCGGCAGCGGCCAGATGGCCGGCCAGGCCCACGGCATCCGCCACCAGGGTGGAGCCGGGAACCATCTGGGCGCGCAGCAGCGGCACCAGGGTGGCGGGCATGCCGCCGGCGGCGCCGGCACCGGGCAGATGCCGGGTATCGATGCCCGTCTCCGCGGCGATGACGACGGCGAGGTTGGCCAGTCCCGCGTCGAGACGCCTGATGTCGCCGGGTTCGGCGCCCTTCTGCGGCCCGAAGACGGCGGCGGCGCCGAGTTCGCCGCAGAGCGGGTTGTTCACGTCGACGGCGACCCGCCACACCACGTCGCGGGCGCGCTCATGCAGGCCCGACAGGTCGAGGGACCGGATCTCGGCCAGGCCGCCGCCGCCCGGCGCCACCGGCTCACCGTTCTGGCCGAGAAACCGCACTCCGAGGGCGGTGAGCAGCCCGGTGCCGCCGTCGGTGGTCGCGGAGCCGCCGATGCAGAGCAGGATCTCCTGCACGCCCTGGTCGAGCAGCGAACGGGCGATCACGCCGACCCCGGCGGTGTCGGCCCGCAGCGGTTGCCGGGGAACGTCGAGAACGGCGGGAAGCCCGTTGGCTTCGGCGGCTTCGATCAGTCCGGTGCGGGCGTCGGCAGAGAGAGCGTACCGGGCGCTGCGCGGCCGGCCGAGGGCATCCGTCACGGTGATGCGGCGCGGGTCAACACCCCAGACCAGGCTGATGGCGTCGAGGGTGCCTTCACCGCCGTCGGCCATCGGGCACAGGGTGATGCGGGGCGCGGCCCCGAGAACGTCACGCACTCCGGCGGCCAGGGCGGCCGCGGCATCCGCTGCGCTCAGACTGCCCTTGAAGGAGTCGGGGGCGATCACGATGGTGAGCGGCGCCGGCGCCGCGGGAGCGTTCATGGCCTCAGGTTACGGGAGTGCAGCACGGGGCCCGCGCGGGCGGGCCCCGGCGTCAGCACCGCGCACGGTGCGCGGTTCGGCGAGCGCCCGCGGATCAGGCCTCGAGCTGGGCGTCGAGGGTGATCTCGACTCCGGTGAGGGCCTTGCTGAGCGGGCATCCGCCCTTGGCTTCGGTGGCGGCGGCGAGGAATGCGGCGCTGTCGAGGCCGGTCACTTCGCCGCGCACGGTGAGCAGAACACCGGTGAGGTGAAACCCGCCGGCCGGGTCGGCGCCGATCGAGACGTCGGCCGTGACATCGAGGGCGTCGACGGTGCCGCCGGCGGCGGTGAGAACGGCGGAGAGCTGCATCGCGTAGCACGCGGAGTGTGCGGCCCCGAGCAGTTCTTCGGGGCTCGTGAAGCCGTGGGCGGTCTCCGATGTGCGCTTGGGAAAGGACACGTCATGGGTGCCGAGCTGCGAACTGGTCAGTTCGACCTGGCCTTCGCCGGTCTCCAGGCTGCCATTCCATGCGGTGCGAGCGGTACGTGTGGGCATCGTTGTGTTCCTGTCTGTTGTGCTGAGCCGGGGAGCCGGCCGGGGGAAGCGCTAGTTCGAGGCCCGGATGTGTTCGCCCAGCAGGGTGATCTGTTCGCGCAGAGAGTGCAGATCGTCCAACTCCAGGCCTGTGGCAACACAGACGAGATCGGTGACGTGGCGGGCTTCGTGGCGCAGAACGCTGCCACTCGGAGTCAGGGCGACCTGCACGCTGCGTTCGTCGTGCGGCAAACGGCTGCGGGTCAGAAAACCGGCCGCTTCCATGCGGCGCAGCAGCGGTGAGAGCGTGCCGGAATCCAGGCGCAGCCGATCCCCGAGCCGGGTCACCGTGATCGGTCCGGTTTCCCACAGCACGAGCAGAACCAGATACTGCGGATACGTCAGGCCCAGCGGGTCGAGCAGGTCACGGTACTTGGCCGTGAGGGCGCGAGAGGCGCTGTAGAGCGCAAAACAGATCTGCTCGTCCAGCACGGGGATTCGGGAGTTCTTGTCGGCCACACCCTCGACGCTAACGCATTGCGCCCCGTACAGTTGTGCACAATTGCAGTTGTGCACAATTGACATCCCTGACCCGAATCGAAGAATCTAGTCTGGGGTTATGACGCGACTGGCACAGACCAAGAACGGCTACCCGCCCAAGACCTGCCCCGTGTGCGGGCTGCCGTTCGAGTGGAGAAAGAAGTGGGCCAGGTCCTGGCCCACGGTGGTGTACTGCTCGGAGAAGTGCCGGCGAGGCCGCGCCTGACGCGCGCAGCGGAGATGAGGCCGCAGCGATGCCGGCATGCGGGCGCCCATCGGGCCCGGGCCGCACCGCAGACCGGCCAGCCGGCTCGCTACCCCAGAACGGCGCGCACGGCCACGTACCCGGCCACGAGAAGCACCAGGATCGCGAAGCTGGTCTTCAGAACGCGGTCGGGGAGCCCCCGGCCCAGTCGCGCCGCGATCAGGGATGCCAGCATCGCCGTGCCCGCAAACGCCCCGGTGACGGCCCAGTCGATCTGCACGTCGCTGAGGTGGGCGCTGAAGCCGGCGATCGAGTTGATGACGATGATCACGAGCGAGGTGCCCACGGTGACGCCCATGGGAAGGCCGAGCACGAGGGCCAGGGCCGGAACGATCAGAAAGCCGCCGCCGACGCCGAGCAGGCCGGTGAGGAATCCGACCACGACACCGGTCGCCAGGGCACGCGGCAGGCAGCCGCGCCAGCGGATTCTGCCGCCCGGAACGAAACAGGGGCCGCTGGCGGTGGGGGTGGAGAAGAACATCCGCACGCCGGCGATCAGCATGATGACGCTGAAGGCGACCAGCAGCAGCTGGGGGTCGACCAGTCGGTTCACGAGCGTTCCGAGGTAGGCCGTGGGAATTCCTGCGCCGCCGATGATGCCGGCGATGCGCCAGTTGACGCCGGTGCGCAGCCGCGGCAGCACGGCGACCGCCGAGGCCGCCCCCACGACGATCAGCGACGTGGGAATCGCCTCGTCGAGGGGCAGCCCGACGCCGTAGACCAGCGCCGGAACGGCCAGGATCGATCCGCCCCCGCCGACCAGCCCCAGGAGTGCGCCGACGATGAGCCCCAGAAGAAGAGCGGTCAGAATCATAAGTTCGGCGCCAGCCGGGCGAGCACGTCACGTGCCGTGGGCTCGGTGACCGAACGGTTCCACGGCATCCAGGACAGGAACCGGCCCATAGCGCAGCTGTTGGTGGCGGCCGACACCGTGAGGCCGGCGCCGATCACGCCCGCGACCAGACGGAACTGCGGAGCAAGAAAAGCTCCGGCCAGCACGCTGGCCAGCACCAGAGAGCCGGCGGTCATGCGCACCTGTCGGTCCATGGCCCACGTGGTGCGGCCGGTGACCAGAGAGCCGCCGACGGCGGCATAACTCGCCACGCCGCCGGTCAACACGCGTGCACCGGTCAAGCCGGCCGCGTCAAGATTCTTGCGGGCTTCCTCCGCGCGCCGACCGGACTGGCACACCAGCACAACACGGGTGCCCATGCGTGCCGCGAAATCGTCAGCATGTTCTTTGAGCAGGTGCAGGGGCACGTGAAACGAACCGCGGATGTGCCGGGTTTCGAACTCGGCGCCGTCCCTCACGTCGATGATCATCAGGTCGTCCTGATCGAGAACCCAACGATGAAACTCGCTCGCCTCGATCGGTGACGGGGCGGAGCCGGCGGTGTGAGTGATGTTCGAGATGGTGGATCCATTTCCGTTGTGGTGCGGGCGACAGGGTGACCGGGCGACCCGACGGCCGGCCGATCAGGCCGGGCTGGGTCAGAATCATCACGGCCGCAAAGAACCGAGCCCACCACGCCGACCAGGATGGGGCGTGCGGCGGGTGTGCCCAGAAGTCTGCCACATACCCCCATGGGTATGCAACACGCACCCGGGCCTGACCTTCCGCGTGACTGCAGTCTGACTGCCGCCTGGCTGCCGCCTGGCTGCCGCCTGGCTGCCGCCCATGCCGGGGCCCAGACACGAAAAAGCCCCCGCTTCCCCGTCAGACACGGGGATGCAGGGGGCTTTCGTGGCGGGTTGTTCCGAGAACTCACGGGCTACTGAATCAGTGGGAAATTTTTCGGTGCTTTCGCGCACATCCACTGCGCTCTGCCAGACAATCCTCTGCCGGCCGAGCAACGTGGCCAGCTCGTCGGGCGACTCCCCGTATGCGGGAACTAGTATTCGTGAACTACCGGGTGACACCCTCGAGCAGGGCCGCGAGCTCGTCGAGTTCGACGTCCCAGCCCTCTCGGTTCTGCTCAAGACGGTCGCGACGGTAGCGGGTGCCGCCGGGGAGTGTGTCGAAGCCCGATTCGATCACCGTGACATCGGTCCCGGTGCCAGCATCGGCGATGGTGAAGCGCACGTGCGTCGAGTACTCGTCGAGCTCTTCGGCGGGGATTCCCGACCAACGGAAGCCGAACGAGCCGTCGGGCACCACCTCGGTGATTTCGATCGGGAAGCTGCCGTAGTCATCCCAGTCGATGCTGCCGGTAGCACCGGGCTCGAGCGCGGCAAACCCCACAGCATCTCCGAACCACTTGACCATCACCTCGGGGTCGGTCAGGGCCTTCCAGACGTTCGCGCGCGAGGCCTCGATGTGCACGGTGCGGGTCACGGTGTGACCCTTGATTCTTGCGTGATCAGACACGGTGTTTCCTTCGCGTTGGAGCCGGGCGCGACGGGACATCGCCCGCCGAGCGGCACGTCAACGAGTTCTGCAAACGCACCTCATCGAGCGTACCCATGCATCGTCATTTAATCCGCAGCCGCCGGTCCGCGTGAGTGGAAGCTCACGCGCTACCCACGCCGCACACGACGAATGGCCTCCGAAACCTCGGAGGCCATTCGTTTTGGGACGAGTTCTTGGAACAGAATCAATCAGTTCCCAGAACAACCCTGTGGCGGTACCGGTGGGATTTGAACCCACGGTGGAGTCTCCCCCACACAACTTTTCGAGAGTTGCACCTTCGGCCGCTCGGACACGGTACCGCCGTCAATCCTAGTTGCCTGTGCGTCGCTGCGCGAATCCACCGAATTCACCGGGCGCACACACCCATCGAGGTAGCCTCGAGGAGTGACTTCCCCCGCCCGCCACTCGCGCCCCCTCGCAGTGTTCCTGACCGCCGCCGCGAGCACGGCCGCCCTGGGCGCCGCCGCCGTGTTCAACTACCGCGGCTTTCAGCGCCGCCTCGCCACCGGCGCGGCGGCGCTGAACGACACCCTGCCCGTGAACTCGCTCTGGTGGCGCAGCCGCGCCAGGCTCAAGGGTGAGCTGCTCTACGTGGCCATCGGCGACAGTGCCGCGCAGGGAATCGGCGCGACCTCCCCCGACCGCGGCTATGTGGGCCTGCTCGCCGACCAGCTGCGACTGCGCACCGGCCGCACCGTGCGCGTGGTCAACCTCAGCGTGTCGGGCGCAACGGCGGCCCTCGCGGTGCGCGACCAGCTGCCCCGTTTCCGGAGCCTCTCCCCCGACCTGGTCACCGTGGCGATCGGCGCCAATGACATCGCCCAGTGGGATGCCGCGGCGTTCGACGCCGAGATCGCCACCCTCTTCGCCGCCCTGCCCGGCCATGCCCTGGTCGCCGACCTGCCGTGCTTTCACCTGCCCCACAATGAGCGCAAAGTGGCCGAGGCCAATGCCCTCCTGCGCGCTCGCGCGGCGCAACACGGCCTCACCGTCGTTGCGCTGCACGCCACCACCAAACGTTCCGGGCTGCGCAGCATCGCCACCCACGTGGCCACCGACCTGTTCCACCCCAATGACCGCGGTTATCGGGTCTGGGCCGACGCCTTCCAGCCCTCCCTCACAGGCGCGCTCGCCCCGTGGTTCTCCCCCTCCGCCCCGCAACCCGCCTCGACTGTCGGAGGCCGCGGCTAGGCTCGCTGGCATGGCCAGACCCGTTTCGTCCTTCCGCTGCACCGAGTGTGGCTGGACCACCCTGAAATGGGCGGGCCGCTGCGGCGAATGCCAGCAGTGGGGCACCGTGCAGGAGGCCGGCGAGAAGACCGGCATCGTGCGCAGCATGGCCGCCACCGCCGTGAACGACACCAGCATCGCCCGCCCCATCACCGATGCGGCCACGGATGCGGCGGCGCACTGGCCCAGCGGAGTGAACGAGTTCGACCGGGTGCTCGGCGGCGGCATCGTGCCCGGATCGGTGATTCTGCTCAGTGGCGAACCCGGGGTGGGCAAGTCCACCCTGCTGCTCGAGGTCGCCTCCAAAGCCGCGGCCGCGAAGAGCCGGGTGTTGTATGTGAGCGCCGAGGAGTCCGTCAGCCAGGTGCGGTTGCGCGCCGAACGCACCGGGGCGCTGCAACCGCTGCTCTACCTGGCCGCCGAGACCGACCTCGGCACCATTCTGGGTCAGATCGATGCCGTCAAACCTGACCTGCTGATCGTCGACTCCGTGCAGACCGTCTCCAGCACTCTCTCCGACGGCGCGCCCGGCCAGCCCAGCCAGGTGCGCGAAGTGGCCTCCACCCTCATCCGCCTCGCGAAGAGCCGCAACCTGCCCGTGCTGCTCGTGGGCCACGTCACCAAAGACGGCTCCATCGCCGGCCCCCGCGTGCTGGAGCACCTCGTCGACGTGGTCTGCCACTTCGAAGGCGACCGGGCCACGGCGCTGCGCTTCATCCGGGCGCTCAAGAACCGCTACGGCCCCACCGACGAGGTGGGCTGCTTCGAGATGACCGGCGAGGGCATCGCCGAGGTGCCCGACCCGAGCGGGCTCTTTCTGAGCCGGGCCACCAAACCCGTTTCCGGAACCTGCGTCACCATCGCCATGGAGGGCCGCCGGGCGATGCCGGTCGAGGTGCAGGCCCTCATCGCCTCGACGACCGCACCGAACCCGCGCCGCGTGACCAACGGCGTCGACCCGTCCCGGGTCGCCATGATCCTCGCCGTGCTGCAAGCGCGCGTCGGCCTGAACCTCACGGCCAGCGACGTCTACGTGTCGACCGTCGGCGGCATCCGGCTGGTCGAACCGGCCGCCGACCTGGCCATCGCCCTGGCCATCGCCTCGGCCGCGCGCGACACCATCATCGCGCACCACGTGGTGGCCTTCGGCGAGATCAGTCTGGCCGGCGAGGTGCGCGCCACCACCGCCGCCGCCCAGCGCGCCAACGAAGCGACCCGGCTGGGCTTCACCGACCGCTTCGACGACTCGATCCAGTCGGTCGGGGTCGCCCTCCTGACGGTCCTGGGCACCGACGAAGACGACGCAGTGAGCCGCCGCGGGCGCTGAAGGCCGCCCGGGCTACTGTTGCGGGGCGTCGCCGGCCGGAGTGTCGGCGTCGGCGTCGTCGTCGTCGGCTCCCGGCAGCGGGCCGAGCGCACGCAGCAGGTCTGCGGGGGCGGCCTGCATGACGGCGGGTCCGGCCACGTCGAAGAAGACCATCTCGAGGGTGTTCTGGTGCACGGTGAGAAACTCGCGCAGCCAGTTTCCGTCGCAGACCAAGACTCGCAGGTCGTTGTCGTCGGGCACCATGCGGGCATAGTTCTCGCTGGAAGAGAACAGCAGCAGCGTGCGCTTGTCGCTGCCTTCGCGCCCGAAGACACGCACCTGCTCGGCCTGGCCGTTCACCACGAGCTGCGGCACGATCATGTAGTCGTTGCGCAGGGCGTAGGCCACGGCCACGACGTCCTGCTTGGCGAGCGCTGAGGCCAACGCCTCGGAATAAGTGGGTGGGGTCACATCGGTCACACCCTATTCAATCAGGCCTGGCGCGTCAGCCCGCCGCCGGACGCCACGCCACGAGCGAACGCCGCGCCCCCGGCGGCCGGATCAGAACAGCAGAATCCGTTTGGACACCGCCGACTCGATACCGTCAACACTCACGGTGAGGTTGTACGAGGCGCCGTCGGCGGGCGCGCCGTCACGGGTGACTGCATCGCAGGTGTCCACCGCCGAACGGGTGCGATCCCACACGATGGGGTCGGACGTTGTCACGGCGACGCCGGGCTTGAGGCTGATCTCGGCATCGGCGGCATCGCTCTGGCAGTCCGTCGAGGTCCAGAAAATGTCACTGCCACTCGAAATGGTGAAGACCTGCGCCGCGGTTCCGGCGTTGATCAGGCAGGCGTTCGAGGCGATGTTGCTGAGGCTGAGCGAGAGCTGCGGCTGCTGCCCGGCCTCGTAATTCACGGCATCCGTCACCGCCTCGACCTGCAGCTGTGCCGGGTCGCACGGGGCCCCGTCGGCAGCGGCCACGGCCTGCACGGGGGCGGCCGCGTCAGCCGACGCGGCACCATCCGACGACGAGGAACCGGCCGATGTGGCACCGGATTCCCCGTCGGTGGCGCCAAGGCGCCAGACGATCAGGGCAACGATGATGATGACGGTGAGAACACCTAATCCCAGTACCAGGCGCCGGCGCCGGTACACCTTGGCTGACTGACGTACACGAGGGTTGATCGTCGACATATGCCAAGGTTAATGAGCTTCTGCGCCGGCGCCCGGCAAGGGCGAGCGTGTCGGTTAGATTTGCTCCAATCCGGTTCCGGACTCGGTGTTCGCGGGAATCGTGACGCTCACCAACGGTCCGGGC
>JAWOHA010000004.1:0-4419 GCA_046496385.1 Cryobacterium sp.
ACGGCCAAGCTGACCGGGCTGCGCACGGTGAAAGACTGCGACAAGAGCGAGGAATCCCCCCTCGCCACCAAGGACGACGCCGTCCGCCTGCGCGTGGGCGCGGCCATCGGCTTCTTCGGCGATGCCTGGCAGCGCGCCACCGCACTGCTCGAAGCCAACGTGGACGTTCTCGTGGTGGACACCGCCAACGGCGACAGCGCCGGCGTGCTGGACATCATCCGTCGCCTGAAGTCAGACCCGGCTTTCGCCGCCGTCGACGTCATCGGCGGCAACGTCGCCACCCGTTCCGGCGCGCAGGCCCTCATCGACGCCGGTGCCGACGCGATCAAGGTGGGCGTGGGCCCCGGCTCGATCTGCACCACCCGCATCGTGGCCGGCGTGGGCGTGCCCCAGGTCACCGCCGTGTACCAGGCCTCCCTCGCGGCCCGTGAGACCGGTGTGCCGGTCATCGCCGACGGCGGGCTGCAGTACTCCGGCGACATCGCCAAGGCCCTGGTGGCCGGCGCCGACACCGTGATGCTCGGCTCGCTCCTGGCCGGCTGCACCGAAAGCCCCGGCGAACTGGTGTTCGTGAACGGCAAGCAGTTCAAGACCTACCGGGGCATGGGCTCGCTCGGCGCGCTGCAGACCCGCGGCTCGAAGACCAGCTACTCCAAGGACCGCTACTTTCAGAGCGATGTGCCCTCCGATGAGAAGCTCATCCCCGAAGGCATCGAAGGGCAGGTTCCGTTCCGCGGCCCCCTCGCCGCGGTGGCCTACCAGCTCGTGGGCGGACTGCGCCAGTCGATGTTCTACGTGGGCGCGCGCACCATCGACGAGCTCAAGCAGAAGGGCAAGTTCGTGCGGGTCACCCCCGCCGGGCTGAAGGAATCCCACCCGCACGACGTGCAGATCATCGTCGAGGCGCCGAACTACCGACGCTGACCGGTACCGTGCCCGCACCGGCCGCCGCTGCCCGTTCTTCGGGTCGACGCGCGGCCGGAGCGGCACCCGGGGGCGGGGCGGGGCCACGGTCGGCTAAACTGTGCTGGTGAGTATGGAAATCGAGATCGGCCGTTCCAAGCGCGCACGCCGCGTGTACGCCTTCGACGACATCGCGGTGGTGCCCAGTCGGCGCACCCGCGACCCGGAGGACGTCTCCGTGACCTGGTCGATTGACGCGTACCAGTTCGACATTCCGGTGCTGGCCGCACCGATGGATTCCGTCGTCTCCCCGGCGACGGCAATCAAGATGGGCCAGCTCGGCGGCGTCGGGGTGCTCGACCTCGAGGGTCTCTGGACCCGTTTCGACGACCCGGAGCCGCTGCTCGACGAGATCCGCCGACTCGCCCCCGAGAAGGCAACCTCGCGGATGCAGGAGATGTACTCCGAGCCGATCAAACCCGAGCTGGTGACCGCGCGTCTGGCCGAGATTCGAGCCGGCGGCGTCACCGTGGCCGGTTCCCTGTCGCCGCAGCGCACCCAGGAACTCTACGAAACCGTCGTCGCCGCCGGGGTCGACCTCTTCGTGATTCGCGGCACCACCGTGAGCGCCGAGCACGTCTCCCAGAACCAGGAACCGCTCAATCTGAAGAAGTTCATCTACGAGCTCGACGTGCCCGTGATCGTCGGTGGCGCGGCCACCTACACGGCGGCCCTGCACCTGATGCGCACCGGGGCCGCCGGTGTTCTCGTCGGCTTCGGAGGCGGCGCCGCCTCCACCAGCCGGGCCACGCTCGGCATCCACGCCCCCATGGCCACGGCCGTCTCTGACGTTGCCGGCGCCCGCCGCGACTACATGGACGAATCCGGCGGCCGCTACGTGCACGTCATCGCCGACGGCGGCCTGAACACCTCCGGCGACATCGTGAAGGCCATCGCGTGCGGCGCCGACGCCGTCATGCTCGGCACGGCGCTGGCCCGGGCGACGGATGCCCCCGGCGGCGGATTCCACTGGGGCGCCGAGGCTCACCACCCGCAGCTGCCCCGCGGCAAGCGCGTCGAGGTCGGCACGGTCGCGCCGCTGGAAGAAATCCTCTACGGACCGGCCCCCGTGGCTGATGGGACCGCCAATCTCGTGGGCGCCCTGCGTCGGTCGATGGCGACGACCGGTTACTCCGATCTCAAGGAATTTCAGCGGGTTGAAGTGGTTGTCGCGCCGTACCGAGTGAACTAACGTCATAACATCAGTACAGTTTCACCATCAGTACAGTTACACCGTGACGGCGTCGTCACACAGTGCCGGTTCGTTCGTGGCACTTGCCCCCATGCACCTTTTCACTGGAATTGGAGTCGCACATGGCCACGCAGAACTCAGTCACACGGTCCACGAAACTCGGGCCGGAGGAACGCGAGGCCGCGCTGGCCAAGCTCAAGACCAAGGAACTCGACATCCTCGTCGTGGGCGGCGGCATCGTCGGGGTCGGCTGTGCCATGGATGCCGTCACCCGCGGACTGAGCGTCGGCATTCTCGAGGCCCGGGACTGGGCTTCGGGAACGTCGAGCCGGTCGTCCAAGCTCGTGCACGGCGGCATCCGGTACCTCGAGCAGGCCGATTTTCGGCTGGTGCGGGAGGCCCTCACCGAGCGGGGACTGCTGCTGCAGCGGCTCGCCCCGCACCTGGTGAAACCGGTGCGGTTTCTCTACCCGCTGACCAAGCGCGTCACCGAGCGCTTCTATGTGGGCGCCGGCATGCTGCTCTACGACATCTTCTCGTACGCCGGCGGCCGGGCCCCCGGTGTGCCGCACCACCGGCACCTGTCCAAGACCCAGGTGCACGCGCTGATGCCGAGCCTGGCCAAGGGGGCCGTCGTGGGCGGCATCACCTATTACGACGGCCAGGTCGACGACGCCCGCTACGCCGCCGCGCTGGTGCGCACCGCCTCGTTCTACGGCGCGCACGCCGCCAACCGGGTGCGCGTGGAGAGCTTCATCAAAGTGGGGGAACGCGTCGTGGGAGTCAACGCCCACGACCTGGAGACCGATGAGCACTTCGAGGTGCGCGCCAAGCAGGTCGTGAACGCCACCGGCGTGTGGACCGACGACACCCAGCGCATGGTGGGGGAGCGGGGCACATTCAAGGTGCGCGCGTCGAAGGGCGTTCACCTCGTGGTACCCCGGGACCGGTTCCAGTCCGCGATGGGGCTGCTGCTGCGCACCGAGAAAAGTGTGCTCTTCGTCATTCCGTGGGGCCGGCACTGGCTGATCGGCACGACCGACACCGACTGGCACCTCGACAAGGCGCACCCGGCCGCGACCGCCGCCGACATCGATTACATCCTGGAACGGGTCAACTCGATCATGAGCGTTCCGCTCACCCGGGAAGACGTGGAGGGGGTCTACGCGGGACTGCGACCGCTGCTGGCCGGTGAGAGCGACCAGACCTCGAAGCTGTCCCGGGAACACCTGGTGGGCCACTCCGTTCCCGGCCTCGTCGTGATCGCCGGCGGCAAGTGGACCACCTACCGCGTCATGGCCAAAGACGCCGTGGACGCCGCGGTCAGCGCCCTCGACGGCAAGATCCCGGCGTCGACCACCCAGAACATCCCCCTGCTCGGAGCCGAGGGCTACCAGGCCGCGTGGAACAAGCGCAGCAAGATCGCCCGGGCGTTCGATCTGCACACCGTGCGGGTCGAACACCTGCTCAATCGGTACGGCACCCTCACCGACGAACTGCTCGATCTGATTCGAGCGGATGCCTCCCTCGCCGATCCGCTGCCCGGCGCGGACGACTACCTGGGCGTCGAGGTCGTCTACGCGGCCTCACACGAGGGCGCCCTGCACCTTGAAGACGTGCTAGCCCGCCGCACCCGCATCTCCATCGAGGCCTGGGACCGGGGAGTGTCGGCGGCTCCGGTTGCCGCCAAACTCATGGCCGGGGTGCTCGGCTGGAACGAAGAGCAGGAGAACCGCGAGGTGGCCGTCTACCTCAAGCGGGTCGCTGCGGAGCGCGCATCCCAGCAGCAGCCCGACGACGAGTCCGCCGACCGGGTGCGTTTGGAGGCGCCCGACATCGTCGTGACGCACTAGCCGCCCGGGCCGGGCGCATCCGTCGCCGCGCCGGGTGCCGCGCCGGGTGCCGCGCCGGGTCGCCGCGCCGGGTCGCCGCGCCCGGTGTGGGCGAGCGCTACGGCAATCGTCGTAGCGCTCGCCCCGAGTGGGGCGCGCCCACGCGCCCACGCGGCCGGCGGGGGTGGATGCCGGGAGCGGGCGCGGGCGCTCAGCGGGCGCGGGGAATGCCGTGGTTGCCCAGAAACCGGCCGAACACGACCGGGTCGCGGGCCGTCTCCCAATCCCAGCGCGAAAACGTGGGACCGAGCGCCCTCACCCGGTCCTCGCGCCGTTTCTCATCCAGCACGACCTGTGCCGTGGTGCGGCCCTGGGTGAATTCCTCTGTGATGTACTTGCCGCGCCCATCGAATTCACCGACCCTGTTGATGC
>JAWOHA010000099.1:0-3162 GCA_046496385.1 Cryobacterium sp.
CTTGGGGGAGAGCCCGAGCAGAATCGCGACGATGCCGGCAACCCAGTAGGCCGCCGTGGAATAGATGCGGGTGGCCGCCATCACGCCGATATTCTCGCCGTACGTCGTGGTGCCGCTGCCGCCGCCGAAGCCGGCGAGCATCGTGGCGAGCCCGTCGGCGATGAGGGCGCGGCCGGTGAGCCGGTTCACCGCCGGGTCGGTCATCTGGGCCACACCGCGAATATGCCCCACGTTCTCGGCGATCAGTACGAGCACCACCGGAATGAACGCCGGCAGCACCCCGAAGACCACCGCCGGGTCGTCGAACGGATTAGCCGGGGCGGTGAAGGGCGGCAGGCCGAACCAGGCGGCGTCGGCGACGGCGGCGAATGACACCTCACCAAACGAGACGGCGGCGACGTAGCCGACGATCACGCCCAGAAAAATCGACAATCGGCCCAGAATGCCGCGAAAGAGCACCGTGCACAGGATGACGGCGATGAGGGTGATCAGCGCCGTGGTCGGTGCGGCCGAGAAATTGGCTTTGGCGACCGGAGCCAGGTTGAACCCGATCAGCGCGACGATGGCGCCCGATACGATCGGCGGCATCAGGGCCTCGATCCAGCCGGTGCCGGTGATCTGCACGACCACGCCCACGATGGCCAGAAGAACACCCACGGCCAGAATGCCGAACAGTGCGCTGCCCATGCCGGCGGATGCCGTGGCCGCGGTGATCGGGGCGATGAACGCGAACGAGGAGCCCAGGTAGCTGGGAAGCCTGTTGCCGGTGATGAGCAGGAACAACAGCGTGCCGATGCCCGAGAACAGCAGGGTGGTGCTCGGCGGAAAATCGGTGAGCAGCGGCACGAGGAACGTGGCGCCGAACATAGCGACCACGTGCTGCGCGCCGATGCCGATCGTGATCGGCCAGGTGAGACGTTCCCCCGGGGAGACGACGTCTTCGGCGGCTACGTTCTTGCCGTCGCCGTGCAGGGTCCAGGGCAGTGTGGGGCGGCGCAGGGCCATGGGGTCTCGTTCCGTGTAGGCATTGGTGAGGGTGGAGCACAGAGTGCCGTGCAGCACATGCGCCGGGCAGCACATGCGCCGGGCAGCAAATACACTGGGCGCATGAGGCGACCCGCGCAGACCGACATCGTGACTTCGTGCGAGGTGGAGGTGTCGGAAGGTCAGCTGCGCGGCATCCGGGAACGCGGGGTGCGCGCCTGGCGGGGGATTCCCTATGCCGCAGCCCCCGTGAGAGAACTGCGTTTCCGAGCACCGCGACCGCCCGAACCGTGGAACGGGGTGCGCGACGCCAGTGAGTGGGGCCCGGTGGCTCCGCAAAGCCACCGGGGACAGTTTATCGGGGCGCACCCCGGAATACCACAGAGCGAAAACTGCCTCAACCTCAACGTGATCGCCCCGGACGCGCCCGGCGCGACGCTGCGCCCGGTGATGGTCTTCATCCACGGCGGCGCCTACAGCGTGGGGTCTTCCCGCGAGGTGCCGCGCCAGGGCGAAGGCCTCGTGCGCCGCGGCGGCATCGTCTATGTCAGCCTGAACTATCGCCTCGGAGCGCTCGGCTACCTCGACTTCACCCGGTACTCCACGGCAGAACGGCCCATCGAGAGCAATCTGGGCCTGCGCGACCAGGTGGCGGCCCTGGTCTGGATCCGCCGCAATATCGAGGTGTTCGGCGGTGACCCGGATGCCGTCACCCTGTTCGGCGAATCGGCCGGCGGCAACGCCGTCACCACCCTCATGACGGTGCCCGCCGCCGCCGGGCTCTTTCACCGCGCCATCGCCCAGAGCGCCCCGCCCAACGCGGTCTACCCGCCACACCTCACCGCGATCTGGGCGGAGGAATTCGTGAACGACCTCGCCGCGGCCGCCGGCGAGGCTGTCCCCGCCGCCTCGGAGTCTGCGGTGCGGTTGCTGCTCGAAGCGCACACGCCGGCCCTGGCCGCCGCCACGACGGCACTGACCCGGCGCACCCCCGACGAGCACCCCGGCACCATTCCGCTCTGCCCGGTCATTGACGGGGATTTTCTCCCCGAACGCCCCCTCGACGCTTTTCGGGACGGCCGGGCCCACCGGGTGCCGTTGATCATCGGCACCAACGCCCGGGAAGGCTCGTTGTTCTCGGGGCGCATCGACATTCTCGCCACCACGCCCACCCGCATGCGGGCCGTGTTCCGCAAGACCAAGAAGAAGGCCCGCAAGGCGCTCAAAGCGCAGTACCCCGGCATTCCGGCGCTGCGTCCCGCATTGGATTTCGGAGGGGACTACTCCTTCTGGTACCCCAGCGTGAAGGTCGGGGAACGGCACTCCCGTTACGCGCCGGTGTACTTCTACCGCTTCGACGCCGCGCCCCGACTGGTGCGGCTGATGGGTCTGGACGCGACGCACGGTTTGGAACTGTTTCCACTCTTCGACCGGCTGGACGGCTGGTTCGGCCGCGGTATGACCGTGCTCGGCGGCCGACGCGCGTTCCAGCGCATCGGCGCCCGAATGCAACGTTGGTGGCTGTCCTTCGCCGCGACGGGGGTGCCGGATGCCGCCTGGCCACGGTACCGAGAAGAGACCCGGGCCACCCTCATCATCGACGCCGACGACCGTGTCGAGCAGGATCCGCGGGGCGCTCGCCGGCTGGCGTGGGGGGCCTTCGTGCCGCACCTGTGATCGAGCCGACCGGCATCGACTGGCGTCGCCCCGTGACCAACTGACGTAACATGGGCAACTGCGACGTGTTCTTGGTGTAAGTCACGCCGAAACGGCACCGGGAGAACACGATTTCACGCTCAGACGCACGCAACACAGACCAGGTCGCTGCAGGCGATCACACCCCCGAGACCGGTTTCGATGCCGGCTCCACAACCGCGGACTCCGCCGCCGGAACGCCCCCGATCGCGCCGAACACCCGGTCCGGCCTTCGAGCCGGCGTGGACCGCTACTTCGAGGTCACCAGTCGCGGGTCGAACTGGGGCCGGGAAATTCGCGGCGGGGTGGTCACGTTCGTCACGATGGCCTACATCGTGATTCTGAACCCCCTGATCCTCGGCGGGTTCAGCGCCGACCAGGCCACCCTCGACGTGGCCGGCGACTGGCTGCCCAACGCCCAAATCGCGGCCGTCACCGCCCTCACCGCCGGGGTGATGACCATTCTCTTCGGGGTCATCGCGC
>JAWOHA010000257.1:0-10282 GCA_046496385.1 Cryobacterium sp.
CGCGTCTCTCAGCGCGAATACCACGCTGATCAGGTTTTCAGCAGACCGTGGATCTCACCGACCGGTCACGCATAACTGACGGCGCTCACCCGAATTCCCCACTCGGTTCACTGCCGCACGTGGGAGCGGGCCTTGCTCGATGCTGTTGGTCTCCGACGGCGCACCACGCAGCCCGATGCGATCATCGAGCACCCACCGGGCGAGGAGACCCATTTCGTCTGGGTCGAGCTGCCCGACAGTACTGCTGGGCCTGCTGGGCCTGCGGGGCCTGCGGGGCCTGCCGGTCCTTGCCGGGGCCTGCCGGTCCTTGCCGGGGCCTGCCGGTCCTTGCCGGGGCTGCCGAGCGGGACGACGAAGTCGTGGCGGTTCAACCAGATCAGTACCGTGTTTGGGCCGGGACGAGTGATCTGACGCCGATGTCCGCCGACCATGACATGCCAGCCACGCCCGTGAGCGCGGCGCCGCCGCCGAGCGTCCGTCGCAGGCCCCATGGTCTTCGTCTCCCCCGCTGGCGGGCTTAACGACGTAACGCCGGCCCTGGGGCCGGCGTTACGTCGTGGACTCTTGCGACTGCTGCAGTTTCTAGCGGGCGAAGTTACCGCGGTAGTACTCGTACACCCAGCCCACGAGACTGATCACGCCGATGCCGAGGCCGATGAACGACACCCACCATCCCACGGCCAGTCCGAGGAAGACGATGGCGGTACTCGCCGCCAGGAAGATCGGCCACCAGCTGAACGGGCTGAAGAATCCGAGCTCCGGGTCCCCGTCGTCAATGTTGCCGTCGAGACGGTCTTCAGGCAGCTCAGCGCCCTGGGCGGCGTGCACCTTGGCCAGGTAGAAGGCGATGAACGCCACCAGCAGAGTCGACAAAGCCAACATGAACGTGCCGGCCCATTCAATCGCTCCCTGGTTCGGATCGATGAGGCCCCAGACGACGTAGACGACCGTGACCAGTGCGAAGAATCCGCACAGGATCCACATCAGGTTGATGTTGGTCTTCATTTACTTAACCCTGTCCGATCCTGCGTCATACACGGCCACATCGGGGGCGTCTTTCCCGGGGCCAACGCCGACGGGAATTCCTACCTCGGGGTGATTGAGGTCAAAAGCCGGGCGCTCGGAACGAATCCGCGGAATCGAGGTGAAGTTGTGGCGCGGCGGCGGGCAGGACGTGGCCCACTCGAGAGACGAACCGTAACCCCACGGGTCGTTCACCGTGACTTTGGGAGCCCGACGAGCGGTGATGTACACGTTCAGGAAGAACGGGATCATCGACAGCGCCAGGATCATGGATCCGACGGTGGACAGCTGGTTCATCCAGCCAAACCCGTCTTCGGGCGAGTACGTGGCATAGCGACGGGGCATACCCATCACTCCGAGCCAGTGCTGCACGAGGAACGTGGTGTGGAAGCCGAGGAACAAGAGCCAGAAGTGCCACTTTCCCAGGCTTTCGTTGAGCATCTTGCCAGTCCACTTGGGCCACCAGAAGTAGAAGCCACTGAACATGGCGAACACGACGGTCCCGAACACGACGTAGTGGAAGTGCGCGACCACGAAGTAGGTATCGGAGACGTGGAAGTCCAGCGGGGGCGAGGCCAGAATGACGCCGGTCAGTCCGCCGAAGGTGAACGTGATCAAGAAGCCGATCGCCCACAGCATCGGGGTCTCGAAGGTTAGCGATCCGCGCCACATGGTGCCGATCCAGTTGAAGATCTTCACTCCCGTGGGAACGGCGATGAGCATAGTCATGAGCGAGAAGAACGGCAGCAGTACCGAACCGGTGACGTACATGTGGTGAGCCCACACCGACACCGAGAGCGCCGCGATGGCGATGGTGGCGTAGATCAGCGTCTTGTACCCGAACATGGGCTTGCGGCTGAAGACCGGGAAGACCTCAGAGACGATACCGAAGAAGGGCAGCGCGATGATGTAGACCTCGGGGTGCCCGAAGAACCAGAACAAGTGTTGCCAGAGGATCGCACCACCGTTAGCGGGATCGTAGATGTGCGACCCGAAGATACGGTCTGACGCGGCGGCCAGCATCGCGGCGGCCAGGACCGGGAAGACCATCAGGGCGAGCAATGAGGTCACCAGGGTGTTCCACGTGAACACCGGCATGCGCCACATAGTCATACCCGGCGCGCGCATCGTGATGATGGTGGTGATGAAGTTCACCGAGCCGAGAATGGTACCGAAGCCGGACAGGCCCAGGCCCACCATCCACAGGTTTCCACCGATACCCGGTGAGAACGTCGTACTCGCCAGTGGCTGATAGGCGAACCAGCCGAACGAGGCCGCTCCCTGAGGAGTGAGGAAGCCGGCGACGGCGATGAGGCTGCCGAAGTTGAAGAACCAGTAAGCGAGGGCGTTCAGCCGCGGGAACGCCACGTCCGGAGCGCCGATCTGCAGGGGAATCAGAAAGTTGGCGAAACCGAAGAACAGCGGTGTCGCGAACATCAGCAGCATGATCGTGCCGTGCATGGTGAACAGCTGGTTGTACTGTTCCTTCGTCTGAACGATTTCCAGACCCGGGGCGAAGAGCTGGGCGCGAATGATCAGCGCCATGACGCCACCGACACAGAAGTAGATGAACGACGTGATCAGGTACATGTACCCGATGACCTTGTGGTCCGTCGAGGTGATCCACCGAACGAGGGTGTTGCCCTTGTTTTCGGCAGAGGAGGAGACCGGCGGTGTGGAGCGTGTGTCCACTGCGGCGATGGTCGTGCTCATGGCTTAGTTGTCCTCCTGAGCTGTCGGGGCACCGGTGCCCGGCTGGTTGGAATTACGGTTCAAGTCGCTGCCGAGCTGGCCGGTGTTGCCGGCGGCACGGAGAGAGGCGATGTAGGTGTCGTAGTCCGCCTGAGAGACGACCTCGACGTTGAAGAGCATGAGGGAGTGGTACTCGCCGCAGAGCTCGGCGCACTTGCCGGCATAGGTGCCGATCCGCTCGGGGATGACCGACATGTAGTTGGTCTTGCCAGGGATCAGGTCTTTCTTGTACAGAAAGTCGATGACCCAGAAAGAGTGGATGACGTCGCGGGCTTCGAGGGCGATCTCAATTTTCTGGTCGACCGGCAGCACGAGCAAGGGAAGCTCGGACTGGAGGATCGCACCGGTCTCGCCGTCGGGGTCGAGCTGACCCTGGATACCTGCGGAGTACACGTCCTCGTCCACGTAGTTGAAGTCCCAGGCCCACTGCTTCGCCTGTACTTCAATCTGCACGTCGGGAGCGTCGAAGCGGGACTCGATGGCCGCCTGGTCGCGGGCCGTAAAGGCGAAGAAGCCGACTACGAGGATCAACGGGACGATCGTGTAGAAGATCTCGATGGGCATGTTGTAGCGCAGCTGCACCGGCAGGCCGGTTTGACCCTTGCGGCGGCGGTAGACCACCACGGTCCAGATGGTGAGGCCCCAGGTGATGAGACCCACGATGAGCAGCACGATCCAGGACGTTGTCCACAGACCGGAAATCCGCTCGGTCTGGTTCGTGACCGCCTGCTGCCCCTCCTCAAATCCGGGCAAATAGCCGTTCAGCTGGGCAGTGGAGCACCCGGCCAGAACAATTGATAACGTCGCTGCGATCGGGATTGCAGCCCATCGGAGACGGTGATTCATGCGCACCGGGGACCTTTCGGAAGACTCGAGGGCACTTAACAGGAAGTGCTGTGACAGACCCTAAGCCTACTCCGAGTGAAGAGCGCTCATGTGCGCTGTGGCTCCTGATCAGCGAAGTTTCTGTGGGCGAGGCGTGAATTCTGGGGATTACAGGCGAGCTCCGGGCCGCGAAAGAAATAAAAAAAGTCTGGCAGGGCGTCTATGGGACGCTCTGCCAGACCAAAAACCAGCGCATTCTTTTTTCGGGCGCTAGTCAGCGCCCGATCTGTGGCACCTACGCCCTCAGCGATCAGGCGCAGGCTAGCCGAGAGCTAGCTGAAGGAGTCGCCGCATGCACAGCTACTGCCGGCATTGGGGTTGTCGATCGTGAAGCCCTGCTTCTGAATGGTGTCCTCGAAGTTGATCTTGGCACCCTCCAGATAGGGAACGCTCATCTTGTCTACGACGACCTCGACTCCGTCGAAGTCGACCAGCGCGTCGCCCTCGAGTACTCGCTCGTCGAAGTAGAGCTGGTAGATGAGGCCCGAGCATCCACCGGGCTGCACGGCCACACGCAGGCGCAGATCCTCGCGGCCTTCCTGGGCCAACAGGGCGCGCACCTTCTGCGCGGCCTCGTCGGTGAGGCCGACGCCGTGCGCGGCCGTGGTCACACCGTCGTTGCTCGGCGTGGTTTCGGTGGTGGTGCTGTCGGTCATGATGTCAGCCATGGGTCTCCTCGGTGCTCGCAATTGTGTCGACCTGCACGTACGCCAGATCTGATCAACTTCTGTAATTCTACCCATCTCAACCGGGAACGCATCCGGAACATTCCCGGACAGCCGGCGCGGAGCCGAGCGTCAGGGCTCGGTGCGGTCGTTCAGACGTCCCAACAACAGCGCCTCGCTCATCACGGCGCGCTTGAAGACTCCGAGGTGCAGGGACTCGTTGGGGCTGTGGGCGCGGGAATCGGGATCCTCCACTCCGGTCACCAGGATCTGCGCCTGTGGAAACGTGCGCACGAGGTCGGCGATGAACGGTATGGAACCTCCGACGCCGATGTCCACGGGCGGCACGCCCCAGCCCTCCGCCATCGCGGCACGAGCCTCTGCCACAGCCCATCCGCTGGTGTCGACGAGGAACGGTTCTCCCATGTCGATGTCATCGATGTCAACGCTGGCCCCGAAGGGAGCGTGCGAGCGGAGGTGTGTCTCGAGTGCCTGAGCGGCGGCTTCGGCGGACTGTCCCGGTGCGATCCGCGCACTGATGCGCACCGTCACGGAGGGAGACAGGGCATTGGACGCGGTGGCGACACTCGGAGCGTCAATGCCCGTCACCGTGATCGCCGGCTGCGACCAGATACGGCTGAGAATCGCGCCGCGGCCGATGGGCGACACCCCGGGCAGTAATCCGGTTTCCCTGCGCAGCTGCTCCTCCGCATAGTCCGGCGCCGCGGCGTCGTGGCTGGTGAGGCCGTCGACGGCCACCGACCCGTCGACGTCGTGCAGTGTCGCGAGGAGCCGAATCATGGCCATCATGGCGTCGGGCACGGCGCCTCCGAACATGCCGGAGTGCGACGCATGCGCCAGAGTGCGCACGGTGAGGCGAAATGTGACGTTTCCCCGCAGCCCGATAGTGAGCGCGGGCGTGTTGACGTCCCAGTTATTGGAATCGGCCACCACAATGACATCGCCGCGGAGAGCGTCGCTGTTGGTCTGCAGGAACGGCACGAAAGAACGACTGCCGAATTCCTCTTCGCCCTCGAAGAAGAGGGTGATGCCGAGGTCGAAGTCCGCACCGACGGCAGCGACAAGAGCTCGAACCGATGCGATGTGCGCCATCACACCGGCTTTGTCGTCTGCGGCTCCACGGCCGTACAACCGATCATCGCGCACTGTGGGTTCAAAAGGCGGCGAGTCCCAGTCGGAGTCGTTGCCGGGGGGCTGCACATCATGGTGGGCGTACAACACCACCGTCGGCCTCCCGTTACGGGCGGGGCGCACGGCAAGCACGGCAGGCTGGCCGAGTTCTTCGCCGCCGGGGATCAACGCCTGCGACACGGTGACGGTGTCAAAGACCTTGAGGTCGCGAACGAGTGCGGCAATGGTGTCGGCGCTGTTCGCGACCGGTTCCCGGTCGAAGGCCTCCCACGAGACCGAGGGAATCCGCACGAGGGTGCAGAGGTCCGCAATCGTGCTCGGCAGCCCGTCCAGGACGGCGCCTCGCAGAGCCTGGCCGGATCGGCTTTTTGGCCCTTCTATTCCGGAACGGCCGTCCAAATCGGTATTAGTCTCTGAAGTATCCGTCATACGGGTAATCTTAAGGCACCCAATTGCAAGGACTTGATGTGGCTAAACAACCTTTGAACTCCGACGGCAAACCGTCGATGGAAACCGCGCAGGAGACGGCGGCCGGGCTTCCGGTCGGCAAGGGGCAGGCGACCCCCACCCGCAAACAGCAGGAGGCCGCACGTCAACGCCCTCTTGTTCCCAACGACCGCAAGCTCGCCGCGAAACAGGCACGGGCGAAGTCCGTCGTTGCCCGGGACCGCGCTCGCATCGGCATGGCCGCCGGTGACGACAAGTTCCTCCCCCAGCGTGAGCGCGGCCCCCAGAAACGTTTCGCCCGGGACTACATCGACGCCCGGTTCAACGTGGGTGAGTTCATGATCCCGGTGATGTTTCTGGTGATCCTGTTGACTTTCTTCCCGGATCCGTCCGTACAGACTTACGGGATTCTCGCGCTCTGGGGCTTCTTCATCGTCGCCATTCTGGACTGCATCGTTCTGGGTTTCATCCTCACCCGCAAGGTGGAGGCCAAGTTCGGGGCGGACAAAGCCGAACGCATCCGCTGGTATGCGGCCATGCGCGCACTGCAGCTGCGGCCCATGCGTCTGCCGAAGCCGCAGGTCAAACGGGGCCAGTACCCGAGCTGACGCCCGGCTACCGTGCGAAGGCGCCCGCCCGGATCAACGGCACACGCAGTTCCTCATCGGTGAGGGAACCGTGCTGCCCGATCATGGTGCGGGCGCTTTGTCGTGCGTCCCGAGAATCGTAGTAGGCCACCAGGCGCCGAGCGGCGACGATGACGTCCCCGATGCGCGGCAACACCTCCTCCGCCACTCGCCCGAAGATTCCCGCCGCCACGGCCTCCGCGCGGGTGAACACCCACGCCCGCTCTCCCTCAACCGTGCGCCAGGCTTCGGCCAACAGCTCGGCAGTCACGGCGCTCTGTTCGGGGTCCAGGTACAGCTGCACGCACCGGGGGTCACCCGCGATGTGCCGCACACCGGCGACCAGCTCCGGCACCGTGTCAAAGAGCACGTGCCGGGACTGGGGAACATCCAGAATGCCGTGGTCGGCCGTGAGGAGAAGTCCCTCCCCCGACTTCAGGCCGGCACTGAACTGGGCGACTTCGCTGTCGAGCAGCTCCAGCTGCGCCAACCAGCGAGCCGATTCCCATCCGTGAGCGTGTGCCGCCACATCCAGTTCAGACACATAGAGATAGATCAACGCGTTCGGTGTCTCATCGAGAATCTGACGAGCGGCGTGAAACCGGTCGGAGATGCGTTCCGCCGGAATGTACCGGGCGCCGCGCAGCACTGCTTCGGTGAAACCGGACGATGTGAAGCGTTTCGGGCCGATCGCGAAACTCGGCACCGCGACGTCCTGAGCCTGTTCGAACACCGTGCGGGCACGCTGCCAGACCGCGGGCTGCATGCCGTCGTCCCAGCCGGTGAGCTGGTTCACCACCCGGTCGCGTGCCTCATCCCGCACCTGGTACCCGACCAAACCGTGCATTCCGGGTTCGACACCGGTCGTGAGAGTGGCGATGCCGGCTACCGTCGTAGCGGGAAACACCCCGTCGATAATGCTCGACTTGTTCAGCCGAGCCGACAGAAAACGTGCGTGCCCGGCCCGGGCACGCAGTGCGCTCACCCCGAGGCCGTCCGCGAGCACAACCACGGCTCCGCTGACCGGTGGCAGCCCGAGCGGGTTGGGCAGGGACTGCAGCGCGGCAAGTGAACTTGTGAGCACGTCGGCAAGGCGCAGGGCGCTGAATTGGCGGGCCGGTAGCATGGAAGACATCGGGGCAAGTCTGACACAGGGCCGACCCGGTCATTCCTGTGCATGCCCGTGCACACGCGCCCTCCAGCAGAATTCACGAATGAGCCGCTCACACAGCACCCCGTCCACTGAGAGCACCGAGAACACCGAACGCATTGAGGATGTCGACGTTTCCGTCGAGATGCAGGGATCCTTCCTGGAATATGCCTACTCGGTGATTTACTCGCGGGCGCTGCCCGACGCTCGGGACGGGCTCAAACCCGTTCAACGCCGCATCCTGTACCAGATGAGTGAGATGGGGTTGCGTCCCGATCGGGGGCACGTCAAAAGCGCCCGGGTCGTCGGCGAGGTCATGGGCAAGCTGCACCCGCATGGAGACACGGCCATTTACGACGCCATGGTGCGTATGGCGCAATCGTTTTCACTGCGCGTTCCCCTCATCGACGGCCATGGCAACTTCGGTTCCCTCGACGACGGCCCTGCCGCTCCCCGGTACACCGAGGCACGCCTGGCCGCTGCCGCGCTGGCCATGACCGAACATCTCGACGAAGACGTCGTTGATTTCGTTCCCAACTACGACAACCAGCTCACCCAGCCGGATGTGCTGCCGGCGGCGTACCCGAACCTCCTGGTGAACGGTGCCAGCGGGATCGCAGTGGGCATGGCCACCAATATGGCGCCGCACAATCTGATCGAAGTGGTCGGTGCGGCCCGGCATCTTCTGGCGCATCCCGAGGCCTCGCTCGAGCATCTGATGGAGTTCGTGCCCGGACCGGATCTGCCCACCGGCGGAACCATCGTGGGTTTGGCCGGCATCAAAGACGCTTATCTGAGCGGCCGCGGGAGTTTCAAGACGCGCGCCCGAGTCTCTGTGGAGGCCATCACCGCCCGAAAGACAGGTCTTGTCGTGACGGAGCTGCCGTATCTGGTGGGTCCGGAGAAGGTCATCGAGAAGATCAAAGACGGTGTCACCTCCAAGAAGCTCAGCGGAATCTCCGACGTCACCGACCTCACCGACCGCACCAAGGGTCTTCGTCTTGTCATCGGGATCAAGACCGGGTTCAGCCCCGAAGCGGTGCTGGAGCAGCTCTACCGGGTGACTCCGCTGGAGGATTCGTTCAACATCAACGCGGTCGCACTCGTCGAGGGTGCTCCCCAAACCCTGGGCCTGCGTGAGTTGCTGCTCGTGTACGTGGACCACCGCGTCGCCGTCGTCACGCGGCGCTCAGCCTACCGGCTTGCCCGGCGCCGGGAGCGGCTGCATCTGGTCGACGGCCTGCTGGTGGCCATCGTCGACATCGACGAGGTCATTCAGGTGATTCGCGCCAGTGACGACACGGAGCAGGCCCGCACCCGGCTCATTGATGTGTTCGAGCTCAGCCAGGTGCAGGCCGAATACATTCTGGAGCTGAGGTTGCGACGGCTGACCCGGTTCTCTCGCATCGAGCTCGAGGCTGAGCGCGATCAGCTGCGCGCCGAAATCGCCCAGCTGGAGACCCTGCTGGCGAGTAAGGCGGCCATTCGCACGCTCGTGTCCGACGAGTTGGCTTCTGTCGCTGAGAAATTCGGCACCCCGAGACGAACCCTGCTGACCGAGGCCAGACCGAGCATCGCCGGTGGTACCAGTGCCGCCGCCAAGCGCAATGCCGCGGCGCTCGAGGTGAAGGACTCTTCCACCCGGATTTTTCTGAGCATGACCGGGCGAATCGCCCGTGTCGACCTGCAGGAGGCTAACGAGGAACTCCCCCAGCGGATCACTCCGCCGCAGCGGCGTACCCGTCACGACGCCATCCGCTCCACGCTGGACACCACCAGTCGCACCGAAATCGGCGCCGTGACCAGCCGTGGGCGCCTGGTGCGGTTTTCCCCCATCGACCTTCCGGTCATGCCGGCGTCGTCCATCCAGCTGGCGGCCGGCGTCCGGGTCGCGGACTACCTGGTGCTGCCTGCGGGCCCCGAGCGGGTGATCGCGCTGGTCTCGCTCGAATCGGACCGCGCGATCGCCCTCGGAACCAGTCAGGGCATCGTCAAACGGGTGACCGCTCAGGATTGGGCCAACAAGCCGGACTTCGAGATCATCTCCCTGAAACCGTCCGACACCGTCGTGGGAGCCGTGCAGGGCGGTGACGACGACGAGCTCGTCTTCGTCGCATCCGATGCTCAGCTGCTGCGTTTCGCCGCTGCGGGCGTTCGAACGCAGGGCCGCACGGCAGGCGGTGTCGCCGGTATCAAACTGGCCGCCGGCGCGCGGGTGGTCTTTTTCACCAGCCTGTCACCGGAAGACGCGGAAACCGCGGTGGTGGCCACCGTTGCGGTGGGCGGAGCCACGCTTCCCGGAACCGACTCGGGCAGTGCGAAGGTGTCCGAGTTCGCGGAATACCCCGTCAAAGGCCGGGCCACGGGCGGTGTTCGGTCCCAGCGCTTTCTGAAGGGGGAGGACACCATCGCCGCAGCCTGGGTCGGTCCGGAACCGGCGCGCGCCGTCGGCCCCGACGGCGCGCCACGCACGCTTCCCGGTTCAGGTTCACGCCGGGATGCGTCGGGACTCATGCTTGACGCCCTGATCGGTTTCATCGGTACCCGGATCTAGAGCGCTGACACCGCTGCAGCGCTGCTCA
>JAWOHA010000325.1:0-8156 GCA_046496385.1 Cryobacterium sp.
CAGGTGTCGTCGGTGGAGGTGAAGCCGGCGGCGACGCGACTGGTGGTCTCGTCGGGCAGCGTCGTGAACAGGTCGGCGTTGCTGAGTGCGCCGAGGGCCCCGGCGTCCTGCGCCAGAAAGACCTGGGCCGGCGTGCGATCGCCCTCTTCGAGCAGCAGCGCACCGAGCTCGGCGGTGTTGCCGTAGCGCACGTCGACCGTGATGCCGCTCTCGTCTTCGAACATGTCGATGAGCGGCTGCACGAGTTCTTCGTCGCGTCCGGAGTAGAGCGTGAAGGCGCCGTCGGCTTCGGCAGCGGCCGTGTTCTCGGAATCGGCGCTCTCACCCGCATCGGGGGCGGAGCAGCCGGTGAGGGCCAGCACGGCGACTCCGGCGGTGAGGGCGAGAAAACGGGCAGAGCGGCGCATACGATCTCCAAGGCGGCGAGGATGGTGCGGAACGGCATTTCGAAGGGGTGCTACTTAGGTAAGGCTAATCTAATTCGAGCGATTCCGCCACCCGGCCGCCGACGCGACCCTCACCCGATCGGGGCCGGGCGAAAGGTAGGCTCAACGGGTGCGAATTGTTATAGCCGAATGCTCCGTGGACTACACCGGAAGGCTCAGCGCCCATCTTCCGCTCGCGACGCGCCTGCTCATGATCAAGGCCGACGGCAGCCTGCTCGTGCACTCCGACGGGGGCTCCTACAAGCCGCTGAACTGGATGAGCCCGCCGTGCAGCATCACCATGTCCGAGCCCGACCCCGACCAGGCTCGGGCCGGCGTGACCGCTCTCTGGACGGTGACCCACCTGAAGACCCTCGACCAGCTTGTCGTGAGCGTCTATGCCGTCGCGCACGATTCCGCGCACGAGCTCGGCATCGACCCCGGCCTGATCAAGGACGGCGCCGAGTCGCACCTGCAGAAGCTGCTCGCCGAGCACATCCACCTGCTCGGTGACGGGTTCGCCCTGGTGCGCCGCGAACACATGACCGCCATCGGCCCGGTCGATATTCTGGCCAAGGACGCCGCCGGGGCCAGCGTGGCCGTGGAGCTCAAGCGCCGTGGCGACATCGACGGTGTGGAGCAGCTCACCCGCTACCTCGAACTCATGAATCGCGACCCGCACATCGCGCCGGTGACGGGCGTTTTCGCCGCCCAGGAGATCAAACCCCAGGCTCGCCGGCTGGCCGAGGATCGCGGCATCCGGTGCCTGCTGCTGGACTACGACGCGATGCGCGGCCTCGACGACACCAAAACCCGGCTGTTCTAGGGCTCCTCGTCACGACTGTTCGTCAGAACCGGTCTTCAGGGGGTGTTCGTCGCTGTCGCTGCGGCGCTGACGACCACCGAATGGGGGACTTGTATATTTTTTGATTCGTGTCATCTAGGATCAGGGGGTGAATCCCACCCTGACGCGCACCTGGAGCGCCATACTCTTCGACCTTGACGGAACCATCACCGATTCCGCCCCGGCCATCACCAGCGCCCTGGCCCGCACCTTCGCTCTGCTCGGCCGCCCTGTCCCCTCCATCTCGGCACTGCACGCCTACGTGGGGCCGCCCATGATCGCGGCCTTTCAGGAATATTCCGGCATGACGCTCGACGAATCCGTCGCCGCGACCGAGCTGTTCCGCTCTGAGTACAGCGGCGCCGCCGCCCTCGACACGGCGGTCTTCCCCGGCATGATCGGGCTGCTCGAGCGCATCCACGCCGCCGGCATTCCCCTCGCCCTGGCCACCAGCAAGCCCGAAGCCACGGCCCGCGAAATTCTCCACCACTTCGATCTCACCCGGTACTTCACCGCGATCGTCGGCGCCTCCGCCGACGAAACCCGCAGCACCAAGGCCGACATCGTGGGCGAGGCACTGGCGCAGCTGACCAGTTCGGGAGCGAACATGTCCGCGCCGGTACTGATCGGCGACCGGGTCTACGACGCCCTCGGCGCCGCGGCCCACGACGTGCCCGCGATTCTCGTGGAGTGGGGCTACGGCTCCCCCAGCGAGGCCACCGACGCCACCGCCGTGGTGCACTCCACCGACCAGCTCGGCAAGCTGCTGCTCGGCTAGGCAGTGCTGCTAGGAACGGCACCGGGCCGGCAGACACACCGCCGGCAGACGCAGAAAGGGCGCCCCAGACCATGTCGGGGGCGCCCTTTCGGTGTCTCGCTCGCTGACGAATCCGTCAGCGGCGCGGAGGTGAAGCTCTTTAGATGATGGCGGCGCGCAGGGCGGCGGCGGCGGCCGCCGGGTCCTCGGCGCCGTAGATGGCGCCGCCGGCAACGGCGACGGTGGCACCGGCGCGCTGCACGGAGGCGATCGTGGTGAGGTTCACGCCACCGGCGAGGGAGAACGGAACCTTGGCGGTCTCGCCCTGGTTGAGCAGGGTGTCGAGCGAGAAGCCGGCTTCGGCCTGCTCGTCGAGTCCGGCGTGCATCTCCACGAACTGGGCGCCGAGGGCGGTGACTTCGCGGGCACGGGTGACCTTGTCGGCGACGCCGATCAGGTCGACGACGATACCCTTGCCGTGCTTCGTGGCGGCCGCGACGGCGCCGACGATGGTGCTGTCGCCGGCGGTGCCGAGCACGGTCACGAGGTCGGCACCGGCCTGGAAGGCGATGTCGGCTTCGAGCTCGCCGGCATCCATCGTCTTGAGGTCAGCGAAGACGATCTTGTTGGGGTGCGCGGCCTTGATCGCGGTGACGGCGCGCAGGCCCTCGGCCTTGATCAGCGGGGTGCCGAGCTCGATGATGTCCACGTGGGGGGCGACCTGCGCGGCGAGGGCGAGGGCGGCGTCCGTGGTGAGAACGTCCATTGCAACCTGAAGCTTCATGAGAATCTACTTTCTGTTATTCGTTGGTGTCGGGGCGAGGCCCCGAAGAGAGGGGAAGGATGGGGAGGGAGGACCGAGGTCACTCGAGGTTGGCGTGACGCGGCCAGAGCTCTTCGGCCGTGGCCCCGGATGCCGTCCACAGGCTGTGGAAGATGGCGTCGCCGAGCAGCATCACGGTCTGCTCGAACAGGCCGCCGGAGTACTGCGCGGAGATCGCGCCCTCGTGGTCGGTCTTCACCGCGGCGGGAACCACGATCGTCTCTGCGGCCAGCGCGGCGACGGGAGACTCGGGGGCGGTGGTGATCGCGACCACTGAGGCGCCGGCGGCGACCGCAGTGTCGGCGGCCCGCACAATGGCGCCCGTGGTGCCCGAGCCGCTGGCCACGAGCAGCACATCTTCGGCCGTGATGGCCGGGGTCGTCACGTCGCCGACCACGTGCACGTCGAGCCCGAGGTGCATGAGACGCATCGCCGTCATGCGCAGGGCGAGTCCGGAGCGGCCGGCGCCGAGCACGAACACCCGTCGGGCCGCACGCAGCCGGGCGGCAGCATCGTCGAGCGCCGGGTTGGCCTCGGCCACGATCGTGCTCACGAGGTCGGTGACCTCGCTCGTGATCAGGTCGAGGGATTCCGTCACTGACGCACGATGCGTGTTCGGGGTGGTCGTGCTCTGCAATGCCATGTCCCTATCCTGCGGGATGGGGAACGGGGGCGCGGCCCGCCGAACGGGCAGGCTCCCTACCCGAACGGGTAGGCGATACGTGTCGATACACCCGGCCGCCTAACCCGGAGAGTGGGCCTCTGGGTGGGCCCGAGGGGTAGCCGCCGGATAGGCTGGCCCGGTGACCCTCTTCCCCGACACCAACTCACCGCAGCCCCCGTCAGCGTCGTCTCCGAGCGCCGCGCCGCATGCCACAGGCACCGCAGCCAACCCGCTGAATTCACGGGCCGCCGCCGCCGAGCGCACCAAGGTGATGGCCGACCTGACGGATGCCCACTCCACCACTCTGGAGTCGCTTCTGGCGATTCTGCGCTCACGTGACACCAGCGATGCGGCCGCGCGGCAGCAGGCCACCGATCTCGCCGCCGCCGCCATGGTGCAGCTCCGTGCCGTCTCGGACCGGGACCGTGTTCTCACCGAGGAGCCCGTGGCGCGGGCCTTCGAGCGTCTGCGCGACGACCTGCGCCCGCTCGTGCGGTTCGGCGACCTCGACGTGCAATTCATCGAACCGCCCGTGAACGGGCGGGCCTTGCCCGGCGAGGTCGCCCGGGCCGCCCGGGCCATCGTGCGCGGGGCCGTGCTGGCACTCGTGGAGCAACCGGATGTGGCGCGGGTGCGGGTGCAGTGGGACTGCGACGGCAGCAACCTGTTGATCCGTATTCGGGATGACGGGCCCGGCGCCCTCACGCCCGAGACTCCGAGCGTGAACCAGCTCGCGGTGCGGGTGCACGCCCTGAACGGATCCCTGACCATGGACGCGACCCCGGGGTGGGGTTCGGAGATGTCGGTGGGGCTTCCGCTGGACGCGCCGACGGCATCCGTCACGGCGGCGGAGGCCTGGGGGCTCAGCCCCCGCGAGCAGGGTGTGCTGGAGCTGGTCGCCTCGGGCGCCCGCAACCGCACCATTGCCGAGGCCCTGCTGATCAGCGAGAACACGGTGAAGTTTCACGTGGCGAACCTGTTGCGCAAGGTGGGCGCCTCCACCCGCGCCGAGCTGGCCGCCCTCGCCCGCTGACCGGCCCACCCATCGCAGCCCGGCCCACCCATCGCGACCCGGCCCACCCATCGCAGCCCGGCGCGCCCGGTTTCGGCGCCCGCTACGGCAATCGGTGTAGCGCTCGCCCGAAATCGGGCGCGCCCACGCTCGAAATAGGGCGCGGTCACACTCGGGGCGGGCACACCGAGTGGCCGGGCCGCCCGTCACCCCCGGGCTACAGGCGCAGGGAGAAGGCGGGGAAAGCGGGCAACAGGTGAGATTTGCCCGTGAGCATGGCCGCCCAGACCCGGTCGACGACAGCGGATGGACTGAGGGCGCCGGCGAATCCTTTCAGCCGGGACTCGTCCACCAGATTCGGGCCGACGGTGGTGACCTTCACGTGAGCGTACCCCTGCTGCACCAGCTCTCGCCGCAGGGTGTCGCTCCAGACCAGCACGGCCGCCCGCGACGCAGCCTCGACGCTGCGGCGCAACGGCGACACCGCTCCGAGCGTGCTCGCGAAGTTCACGATGCGTGCTTCGCGGCCGGATCCCCTCAGCATCGTCGGCAGAAACTCCCGGGTGATGTACATCGGCGCGAGCGCATTCACCTGCATGGTGTTGCGGGTGTCGTCGCCGTTGCTGTGCTCCCAGAAGAACTTGCTGCGCACTATGCCGGCGTTGTTGATGATCACGTCAGGGTTGCCCACTTCGATGCGCACGCGTTGAGCGGTCTGGGCGATGGCCCCCAGGTCGCTGACGTCGACCACGTAGGGCGACAGGGTGGTGGCCGCCGTGGCTTGCCGCCCCAGCACGGCCGTCGTCTCGGTGAGCGCGGCCGCATCCCCATCCCACAGAATCACCGCTCGCGCCCCCTCGGCGACCGCGCGTTCCGCGTACAGGCGGCCCAGGCCCGTTGCAGCGGCGGTGATCAACACTCGGGCTCCCGACACGGTTCGACTCATAACCCCATCATGGCAAGTATTACGCCGCGTGGCGGCCGGCCGCGCAGCGCGATCACACCGTCGGTAACCTCGGAACACGCCGGAACGTCTCGGCGCACCCCACGACACCGGAACGGAGCCCCGTGACCACCCTCGCTACCCGCCGCACGCGAACCGGGGCGGCATCTCCCGCCCAGCCGACCTCCCCGAGCACCGGCACCGCCCTGGCCGGCTCTCCCGCACCCGGCGCCAACACGTCGTACTCGGTGGAGTTCTCCGGCGTGGGCCGCGCGTTCGGCGCCGGCACGGCATCCGCTGCCGCCCGCCCGGTGCTGCGCGACGTGTCGCTCACGGTGCAGCCGGGCGAAGTGCTCGCCATTCTGGGCACCAGCGGATGCGGCAAGTCGACCCTGCTGCGTATCGCCGGCGGCCTCGACTCCCCCACGACCGGCAGCATCCGCATCGACGATTCACCGCTGGCCGGAATCGACTCCCGCTGCGCCGTGGGCTTTCAGGAACCTCGTCTGCTGCCCTGGCGCAGCATCAGCGACAACGTGGCCCTCGGCCTGCCCCGCGGCACGCCGCGCACCGCCGGCCGCGCCCGCGTCGCCCAGCTGCTCGACCTCGTGGGACTGACCGAATTCGCCGGTCACCGCCCCCGCTCCGTCTCGGGCGGCATGGCCCAGCGTGCCTCGCTGGCCCGCGCGCTGGCCCGCAACCCCGGAGTGCTGCTGCTCGACGAACCGTTCGGCGCGCTCGACGCCCTCACCCGGCTGAAGATGCAGGACCTGCTCCTCGACGTGCATGCCGCGGCGCCGACCACCATTCTTCTCGTCACGCACGACGTGGACGAAGCCCTGCAGCTGGCCGACCGCATCATTCTGCTGGGCATCGATGACGACGCCGACGACCTCGCCGGCGGCCGCACCGGCGCCACGATCATGCAGGAGATTGGCGTACCGGGCGGGCGCCCCCGCGACCGCGGTTCGGCCGAACTCGCCGAACTGCGCGGCCGGCTGCTGGCCGGGCTCGGCATCGACCGGCACGGCGACGCCCGCGGCATCGCCGTTACCACCACCATCCCGCACTTCCCCTACTGATTCTCGGGCTCCGCGACAGCGGTGCCGGCACCCCGTCCCGCACCTCCGGTGCTCCACTCCCCTGCGAAAGAACTGAGATGACCACCACACGACGCTTCACCAGCACCGCACTGATCGCCGGCGCCGCCGCAGCAGCCCTGTTCCTCACCGGCTGCGTCGCCGGCGAAGACGCCCCGGCAGCGGATGCGTCCGTCGACAGCTCGGGCGCCATCGTCACCGAGGGCGGCACGCTGAACATCGACTTCGCCACCTACAACCCCCTCTCGCTCGTGATCAAGGAGAAGGGCTGGCTCGAAGACGCTCTCGCCGAGCAGAACATCGCGGTGAACTGGATCCAGTCCGCCGGCTCCAACAAGGCCAACGAGGCGCTGCGCGCAAACGCCCTCGACGTAGGCTCGACCGCGGGGTCCGCGGCGCTGCTGCACCGCTCCAACGGGTCCCCGATCCAGGTCATCGACATCTACTCCCAGCCCGAATGGGCCGCACTCGTCGCCGCCGACGGCTCGGCGATCACCTCGGTCGCCGACCTCGAGGGCAAGCAGATCGCCGCCACCAGCGGCACCGACCCCTACTTCTTCCTGCTGCAGGCCCTCGAGACCGCCGGCCTCACTCAGGACGACGTGACCGTGGAGAACCTGCAGCACGCCGACGGCTGGTCGGCCCTGCAGAGCGGATCCGTCGACGCCTGGGCGGGCCTCGACCCGATCATGGGCGGTGCCGAAGCGGCCGGCGCCGAGCTGTTCTTTCGCGACGTGGACTTCAACAGCTACGGCTTTCTGAACGCCACCGAAAGCTTCATCACCGAAAAGCCCGACGTGGCCCAGACCGTCGTGAACGTCTATGAGCACGCTCGCGCCTGGGCCCTCGACAACCTCGATGAGACCGCCCAGATTCTGGCCGAGGCCGCCGGCATCGACCTGGCCGTGGCCACCACGGTCATCACCGAACGCAGCAACCTCGACGTCGACCACGTTCCCGGTGACGCGCAGCTGTCGGTGCTCGAGACGATCGGCCCGATCTTCGTCGAAATCGGCGATGTCCCAAACCAGGACCTGATCGACGAGGCGCTCGACACCCTGGTGAACGACACCTTCGCCACCCAGGCCGACCCCAGCGTCGTTCCCGAGTAACGCCCGGCCAGACCCCGCCCGCAACGCCCGCCGCCGCCACCGCCACCGCCACACAGACAGGATGACCCCGTGACGCAGACGCTCACCCGCCCGGCCCCGGCCGACCGCCCGTTCACGCGCGGCGAGGCCTGGCGACGGCTGTCGACGCGGCGCGGGGTCGTTGTGCTCGCCGGGGCGGTGCTGCCGCTCGTGATTCTGGCGGTCTGGCAGCTCAGCATCACGCTCGGTCTGGTCAGCGTCACTCAACTGCCATCACCGGCAATGGTGTTCTTCGCCGCGATCGACCTCTACCAGCGCGGTCAGCTCACCCTGTACGTGGCCATCTCCACCCAGCGGGTGCTCATCGGTTTCGCCATCGGCGCCTCGCTCGGCGTGGCCATCGGCGCCCTCGTGGGCCTGTCCCGCAGTGCCAACGTGTTCCTCTCCCCCACTCTCGGAGCGATCCGCGCCGTGCCGTCGCTGGCCTGGGTGCCGCT
>JAWOHA010000205.1:0-4821 GCA_046496385.1 Cryobacterium sp.
CGGAGATTCAGGAACGGAGATCAACACGTGGGCACTCAACGAATCGGCTACGCAGCAGGCGCTTATGACCTTTTCCACATCGGACACCTGAACATCCTCAAGCACGCCAAAAGCCAGTGCGATCACCTGATCGCGGGTGTCGTGGCAGACGATATTCTGGAGATCACGAAGGGCAAGGCGCCGATCATCCCCTGCTCCGAGCGGATTGAGATCGTCCGGAACATCTCCTTCGTCGATGAAGCGGTGGTGGAAGACATCCTGGACAAGCTGGCCGCGTGGCGCGCGACGCCGTTCGACGTCTATTTCAAGGGTGATGACTGGAAGGGGACCGAGCGTGCTCGTCTCCTGGAGATCGAGTTCGCCAAGGTGGGGGTCGAGGTCGTCTACTTCCCTTACACGGTGGCAACCTCGAGTACCCTCCTTCGGCGCGCACTGGAAGAACTCACGGAACCGAGTTCGCGCACGGGAACCAACCGATCACGCTGAGGGCTCCCTTCTTGTGCGCGGGCATCCATGGCCAATCCACGCCCTGGCCTGAGTCCGCAACACGGCCGACCCAAGGTACGAGCGGCTTCATCACCACCGTCACTAGTCCGGAAATCACGTTTTGCACATGGCTTGAACCTGTGAATACCCCGGCAAACGCCACCAGAATTAGGCTTCATCGGTTGAAGATGAAAATATCTCACTACCTTGACACGGCCTGCGAAGATGGGCGCGGACACCCCAAGCTCTGAAAAGTCGCCACTATGCGACGAACGCATACTGCCGCACGGCTTCAGGTCGGACCGCGGCTGGGAGATACATGTTAAAAGCTAGGCCAGCACGGCCAGAAACCCTCCGCGCGCGGCACCGACTCGGCAAACGAAAAGCCTTGTTCGTTGTAGCCGCGGCGGCGATAGCCGCAGTCGGAGGTGTGAGCCTCACCGGAGCTCCAGCTCAAGCCGCGACGATTTCTGTTGTCAACGGCAATTTCTCGTCAGGCATCACCGGTTGGGAAGGTGGAAAGAACACTCGCCTCGCACCGACCGCGTCCGGGCGTTCGGGAACTGCCGGCGTTCGGGTGTCCAACACCTCAAAAACCGCCGCAACGGTGACACTCAACGATCGGGTGAACTCGGCAGTCGGACTGGTCGCGGGTCGCACCTACCAGGCCACTGCGTGGGTCCGGACAGAAAAGGCCGGGCAGGGAGTCATCCTGCGGATCCTCGAACAGGATGCCGCTTACAAGGTCGTCAGCAGCAAGCAGTCCTACCAGTGGCGCACCGACACCGCGTGGAAGAAGATCACGACGACCCATACGGCCACGCGCTCGTCAACCTCGCTGGACGTCAACGTCGTCGGATCCGGCTTGACCCCGGGAAGCGCCATCGTCGTCGATGACGTCGCCGTGGTCGATACCACTGTCGCTCAGCCGTCCCCAACGCCGACGGCGGTGGCCGCGCCTACCGGCTGGAACCTGGTCTGGGCAGATGAGTTCAACGGAACGTCGATCAACCGTGACCGGTGGAACGTTGACAACAACTCGACCTACGGCGACGGAAACAACGAACTCGCCTGCCTGATGGACCGGCCGGAGAACGTGAAGGTTTCCGGCGGGCTGCTGACGATCACCGCTCGCAAGGAAGCCACTCCCCTCAAGTGCAAGGATAACGACACGCGGTTCCCCGGCGGTCGCTCGTACACCTCCGGCATGCTGACCACCAAGAACAAGGCTGACTTCGAATACGGCCGCTTTGAGATCAGTGCCAAGACACCACTCGCCCAAGGCACATCCAAAGGGCTCTGGCCGGCATTCTGGTTGCGACCGGCGACCGGCGGGATCGGCGAGCTCGACATCCTCGAGGCTATCGGCACCGGCAAGGGTGACCCCTTCAGTGCCAACCATGTTGTCCAGACCATCCACTACGACTACGTGGGAACGCACAAGAAGCAGGGCGCCGGCTATGACCTTCCGGTCGGTACCACCGCTGACGGTTTCCACAACTACGCCGTCGAGTGGGCACCCGGCTCCATCAAGTGGTTCGTCGACGACGTGCAGACCTACGAGCGCACCCTGTCCACGACCTCCTGGATAGACCAGGCCTTCGTCAAGAAGTTCTACATCCGTCTCAACATGGCCGTCGGTGGAAACTGGCCGGGATCACCGACCGCAGAAACCGTGTTCCCCGCAGAGTTCCAGGTCGACTACGTGCGGGTCTACCAGCGCTGAATTCCAGCAGCCCGGCATCGTGCCTCAGCCCTCACCGGGAACCGTCCGGTGGTGGCTGAGGCACGTTGATCCCGGGTTCGACGGTTCTTCTCACCGCCCGCACCGCCTCGCATCTCCCGGCGAGCCGACGCATCAGGATGCGTCGATCCCACGGAGGAAGGTCGGCGATCGCCGATTCCAGGCGCGCCGCGAAGTCGGCCAGTGTGCGTTCGACTTCCGCCTTGCCGATAGTGGCGTCACAACCGAGGCTCACGAGCCGACTGAACGGGCGGCCAAGCAACATCCCGCTCAATCGACCGAACGCTGCCGCGACGTTCTGGTCGGTCCAGGACGCATGCCGCCATTCCAGGGACGAAGTGACCTGCTGCGGATGCATCCGGTAGAGCAGCGTGGGCAGCGCGAGTCGCCGGATTCCGATTCCTTCGATGGCCATACGGAGCCACAGGTCGTAGTCCTCGGCCGGTACCTGCCGGTAGCCGCCCACCTGTTCGAGAGCTGCCCGGGTGGCGAACAGGGTCGGATGTGATGCCGGATTGGTCATGAGCAGGTGGTAGGGAAACGCCCGAGTGCTGATCGGCAAGGGAACGGCCGGGCTCACTCGTCTGGCGTCGGGACGCCACTCGAGAACGGTGGTGAAGTTCACCGACGCGTCCGGCGTGATCGCGCGGTGCTGGTAGCCGAACCGGCCGGCCAGCGTGACGTCATCGGCATCCATCCGGGCAATGAACTCGCTGTCCGTGCGTTCGATGAGCGTATTGAGCGCTGCCGCGACGCCCACCGACTGGGGCGAGGTGATCACTCGGACCGATGGAGATTCGAGGGAGCCCAACACGGTCGGAGTGGAGTCGGTGCTGCCGTCATCGAAGATGACCAGCTCAGCGTCTGCGGGCAACGCCCGGCGCGTCGACGTCACCGCCCGGGCGATCGTGTCCTCGCCGTTCCGCACCGGGAGGATGACGCTCAACCGTGGCATCGACCCTCACTCACCGTTCACAGTCCGCGGCCACGTCGGTTGACGGCGCTGACGAGTGCGCTCGCAGGTACCAGGCGCGCGGCAATCGCCATGGCGGCGTACGCGCGCAGCTGAGATCGGTCGTGCCGAATCGTGCTTCGTGCCCAGCGGAAGGCCTCGTCGCGCTTGCCGAGAGCTGCCAGCGCAAACGCAATCTGGCCCTCTATCCGGGCGGATCCGACAGCGCTGCCCGAGAACTCCGGATGCTTGTGCAGAAGATACGTGAGTCCGTCTGCGATGCCCCGCCACTTACCGTCGAAGAACGATGTCCGGTTCCAGTGCACGATGACCAGGGGTTCTGACACCCCCAGGATGTGCCCGATCCGGGCGGCACGAAGGAGGAAATCATAGTCCTCGCCGTAGGACGCCGGCAGCTTCTCGTCGACCAAGCCGATCCGATCCACAACGTCCGACCGCCGCATCAGGAAGGAGGACGGGTGGATCTCCGTCATGCGAGAACGGATGAGATCCGCGAACTCCGTGCGGGCCGGCGGCAACCGATCCAGCATTTTCCCGGAGGTGGCAATCCGAATTCCGGTCGCGACGAGGATCGCAGCCGGGTCGTCCTTCCACGCCTCGATCTGAGTGCGGAGCTTGGCCGGCAACCACTCGTCATCATCATCGCAGAACGCGATGAGATCGCCCGTTGCCGCCTGAATTCCGGTGTTCCGGCCGCCGGCAAGTCCTGGGGTTCGCTCGTTCGTCACGGTCCGGACCTGCCGACGGGCGGCGGGGATGTCGATGTCGTCCATCGGGTCGAGCGCCGTTTGATCGAAGACGACCGTCAGATCGATCTCGCCGGGGTAGTCCTGGTCGAGGATTGAGCGCACGGCCACCCGCAGAAGCTCCGGCCGTCCCCGTGTCGCGATGATGACGCTCACGCTCGGAGTCTGCACACTTTTCGCCATCGCTCTCGGGTCCTGTCTCTATAGATTGTGGGTCACGTGCACACCTATCTGGCCCGTGACGCGGTTTCAGGCAGCCGTGCGACCGGCTCGGCAGCGTCTTCAGGACGCAGGGCCAACGCTGCCGCCAGCATCGCCACCATGAGACCTGTCGTCATTATGCCGTAGTACAGCGATTCCACAAGGGTGAGGAGCAGCACTGTGTTGCACGCCAGTCCGACGGGATCGCGCTCCCTGACCGACCGGAAGTATGCCCACGCCAGCCAGCCCATGAAGAGCGCCACTCCTGGGAAGCCGTGGGAGAACATCACCATCCAGAACTGGCCCTGCGTCCCGACCGATGGCGCACCGGGTGTCTCGGAGGGCCGAGGTGCCCCGTAGCCGAAGACCGGCTGATCGAGTGTTCTCTCGAATGCTTCGACATACAAGCTTGCACGGTCCTCCGTTGACGAACTGCTGCCGACCCGCTCGGTGAGCCTCTCCGCGATCGGAAGAGTCGTCAGGGCAACCGCCGCAAGCACAGCAATCCCTCCCAACGCGAGAATCGCGCGGACGTTCCGGTGCAGGACCAAACGGATGAGGATGTAGGCGAACGCCACGCCCAGACCGATGAACATTCCACGGTTCAAAGTGAGAAAGGCCGGCACGAAGGAAAGCGGGACCACCGGGAGCAGCAACCAGAATCGGCGCTC
>JAWOHA010000215.1:0-2738 GCA_046496385.1 Cryobacterium sp.
CGAGGTACTGCGCGGTGAGCGCCGGGCCGAGGGCGGTGCGGGCCGCCTCCACGAGCCCCTCCGCATCAGTGGACACCTTCGCCCGCAGTGACAGTGATTCGTAGATGCGCGGCAGGTCGTTGATGGAGATCTGCTCGATGAGCAGGCCCTGCAGCACACGCTGCACCTCGGCGAGCGACAACAGCCCGGGAATCAGGTCGTCGACGGCCGCCGGGTTCACCTGGCGCACCCCGTCGGTGAGCACCCGCACGTCTTCGCGGGAGAGCAGCCGGGCAGCGTTCGTCGTGATGATCGACGACAGATGGGTGACCAGCACGGACACCCGGTCGATCACGGTCGCCCCGGTCATTTCGGCAGCGTGCCGCATCTCGCTGGGCACCCACTTGCCGGCGAGGCCGAACACCGGTTCCACGGTGGCGTTGCCCGGCAGCCCGTCGAGCGCGTCACCGAGAGCGAGCACCTTGCCGGCCGGCGCCTGACCGCGGCCGTACTCCACCCCGGCGATGCGGATGACGTAGGTCGCCGTGGGCAGGTCGATGCTGTCGCGGGTGCGCACCGGCGGCACGACCACGCCGAGGTCCATGGCGATCTTGCGCCGCAGGCCCCGCACCCGGGCGAGCAGGTCGTCGGAGGCGCCCGAGACGATGTCCACCAGGTCGGGGGCGAGCTGGATCTCCAGCGCGTGCACCCGCATCTGCTCGATGAGGTCCTCGTTGCTGTCGGACGTCGGGGCGGATTTCTGGGCCGCGGCTGCGGCATCCGTGTGCGCCTTCGCCCGCGTCTCGCCGTTCTTGATGCGCTGCGAGATGAGGATCAGCCCGAGGCCCACGATGAGGAACGGCAGAATCGGCATGCCCGGGATCAGGGCCATCAGAATAGCGGCGCCGCCGGTGATGAGCAGCGCATTGCGGCTCTGGGTGAGTTGCTGGGATGCGGTGGAGCCGATGTCGGTCTCGGCGTTGGAACGTGTGACGATCATGCCGGTGGACACGGCCATGAGCAGCGCCGGCACCTGGGTGACGAGGCCGTCTCCGATGGTGAGCAGGGCGTAGGTGTTGACCGCCTCCCCCGCCTCCATGCCGCGCTGCAGCACGCCGATCGCCATGCCGCCGATCAGGTTGATGATGATGATGATCAAACCGGCGATCGCGTCACCCTTGACGAATTTTGATGCGCCGTCCATGGCGCCGTAGAAGTCGGCTTCGGCAGACACCTCGGCGCGCCGTTCCCGGGCCTCGTTGTCGGTGATCAGGCCGGCATTGAGGTCGGCATCAATGGCCATCTGCTTGCCGGGCATGGCGTCGAGGGTGAACCGGGCGCCGACCTCGGCGACGCGTTCGGCGCCCTTGGTGACCACCACGAACTGGATCACCACGAGGATCAGGAAGATCACCGCACCGATGATGATCGACCCGCCGACCGCCACGTGTCCGAACGCTTCGATGACCTGCCCGGCGTACCCGTCGCCGAGCACCAGACGGGTCGATGCCACGTTCAGGCCGAGCCGGAACAGCGTCGCCACGAGCAGCAGCGACGGGAACACCGAGAACTCCAGCGGCTTCTTCACGAACATGGTCGTGAGCAGCGTCACCAGGGCCAGCATGATGTTCACGATGATCAGAATGTCCAGCAGCACGGCGGGAATGGGAACGATGAGCAGCAGGATGATGCCCACCACCCCGATCGGCACCACGAGCATGGCCAGGTTGCGGTTTTTCACGTCACGTTCCTTCCGGTCGGGACTTGGGTGTCGGGCGGGGTGTTGGTCGGTCCTGGCGGTATGGCGGCGAGGTGGCGGGGCTCATGGTGTGCACGCCCGCCGTGCTGCCGCCGGGTCGGGCGCCGCGGGCCTTCAGAGCCATCACGAAGGCCAGTACCCGGGCAACCTGGGTGTAGAGCTCCAGGGGTATCTCCTCGCCCACCTCGCAGGCGGCGAACAGTGCCCGGGCCAGCGGGATGTCGGCGACGATCGGCACGGCATCCGTGGCCGCCCGGTCGCGCAGCCGGGTGGCGACGTGGCCGGTGCCCTTGGCCACCATGCGTGGCGCCGATCTGCCGGGTTCGTATTTCAGGGCCACGGCCACGTGGGTGGGATTCACCAGCAGCACATCGGCGTCGGCCACCGATGAGATCATGCGGTTGCGGCTCAGGGCCAGCTGTCGGGACCGGCGCTGGGACTTGATCAGCGGGTCACCCTCGGAAGCCTTGTTCTCGTCTTTGACCTCTTTTTTGGTCATTCGGGTCTTCTTGCGGTTGCGTTTCATGACCACGAAGATGTCGGCGACGGCGAGCAGCAGGCCGGCGATCACGGCGGACTGCAGCAGCGTGGCCGCCCCCCCGGCGGCACCCTCGAGCAGCGCCGAGATCGGCAACCCGCCGGCGGCGAGAAGCACCGGCATCAGGCCCTGAATCACGAGCACCAACACGATCGCCACGACGGCGGTCTTGGCGAGGCTCTTCACGCCCTCCCAGAGCGCCTGAGTGCCGAAGACCCGTTTGACGCCGGTGACGAGGTTGAACTGTTCGTACTTGCCGGTGAATTTCTTGAAGTGGATACCGCCCTGCAGCGCCGCGCCGAGCAGCACCGCCAAGAAAACCACCGCGAGCAGGGGCAGGATGGTGCCCGTGATCGATGCCAGCCCCTCGAACAGGGCGTCTGCGGCCACCTGCGGGTCGGGTGCGCTCATGATTCCTTCGAGCACGAAGAGCTGATCGGTGCCGGCGATGGCTCCGGCGGC
>JAWOHA010000338.1:0-14051 GCA_046496385.1 Cryobacterium sp.
CCCAGAATGCCGAAGAAATCGTGTTCGATGGTCATGTTCGTCCTCAATTGTCGTGTCGTGGCATGGTGACAGCCGGGGTGTCGCCGGAAAGGTGCGGGGTGAGGTGCGGGGTGAGGTGCGGGGAGGGGTGCGGGGAGGGGTGCATCGTCTAACCGACCAATTTCTGGGCGAACACGTGCGGTGTGAAACCGGTGAGGTCGTTGATGCCCTCGCCCTGCCCCACCAGTTTGATCGGAATTCCCGTTTTCTCCTGCACGGCGAGCACGAATCCGCCTTTGGCCGAACCGTCCAGTTTGGTCAGCACAAGACCGGTCACCCCGGCGTGTTGAATGAAGGCTTCGGCCTGGGCGAGTCCATTCTGGCCCGTCGTGGCATCCAGAACCAGCAGCACTTCGGCGATCGGGGCCTGCTTTTCCACGACGCGTCGAATCTTGGTGAGCTCGTCCATGAGCCCGCCCTTGGTCTGCAGGCGGCCTGCAGTGTCAATGAGCACAATCTCGATGCCGTCCCGTTTGGCCTTGTCCACGGTCTGAAAGGCGACGGATGCCGGATCCTGACCCTCCATCTGCGGCCGCACAATGCCCGCTCCGGCACGCTCGGCCCAGGTGGCCAGCTGCTCCACGGCTCCCGCACGAAAGGTGTCGGCGGCGCCGATGAGCACCGAGCGGTCGTAGGTGTGCAGAAACTTCGCGAACTTGCCGATTGTCGTCGTCTTGCCGACGCCGTTCACGCCGACCACGAGCACCACCGCCGGGCGTTCGCTGAGGGTGAGGGTGGGGTTGTACCGGGCGAGGCGTTCCTCAATGCCCTCCCGCAGCATGCGCTGCAAATCGGCCGGATCGGTGGTGTTGTACTTCGATACTTTGGCGCGCAGGTCGGCCACGACGGCTTCGGTCACCGTGGGTCCGAAGTCCGCCTGCAGCAGAGCGTCTTCCAGGTCATCCCAGGATTGCGCGTCAATGGTCTTCTTGGAAAACATTCCGCGCAGGGCGCCGGAAAGAGACCAGGGGGTGCGTTCTGCCATACCTCTACCCTAGGGCGGCCCGGGGCTCGAGGCCTCACGCCGCGGCGAGCGTTCCCGGCGTGGGCACCCTCTTGCGGTCTGACACAAGGCTGGGCATTCACGTGACGTTCGCTGATGACTGCCGAGATCACCGCCATGGGCGGTACCATAAAATCCGGCCTCGGTTCGATGTTGCAGCAAAGCCGCGAACTCGCCGACCGTCCCGGTGTCCGGTCACGATCCGGTACCGGGCCGCGATCCTGGTGCTGCCGGGCGGCGCGTACCCGGCCCCGGCCCACCCTGGTTTCACCATGCAGAACCGCAACCCGCTCCACCGCACCCGTCGCACACCACCGTCGAAAGGCCCCTCGTGACCCTCGCTCCCCTCCGCGTCGCCATCATCGGCGCCGGCCCGGCCGGCATCTACGCCGGCAACATCCTCAACCGCGACGTGCGGGCAGCCGGGCACGACGTGCAGATCGACCTCTTCGACGCCCTGCCGACCCCGTACGGGCTGATCCGTTACGGCGTCGCCCCCGACCACCCGCGCATCAAAGGCATCGTGAACTCCCTGCAGGAGATGCTTGACGCCCAGACCATCCGTTTCATCGGCAATGTGCGCTTCGGTGCCGACCTCACCCTGACCGACCTCACCGCGCACTATCACGCGGTGATCTTCGCCACCGGGGCCATTCGGGACGCCCCGCTGGCGATCCCCGGCATCGACCTGCCCGGGTCGTTCGGCGGCGCAGACTTCGTGTCCTGGTTTGACGGCCATCCCGATGCACCCCGTGACTGGCCGCTCGACGCGACCGACGTCGCCGTGATCGGCAACGGCAACGTCGCCCTCGATGTCTCCCGCATGCTGGCCAAGCATGCCGACGACCTGCTCAGCACCGACATTCCGGCCTCTGTGTACGCAGGCCTGGCCGGTTCGCCGGTCACCGACGTGCACGTGTTCGGACGGCGCGGCCCGTCCCAGGTGAAGTTCACCCCGATCGAGCTGCGGGAACTCGCCGCTGTGCCCGACGTCGACGTGGTCGTGTACGCCGAGGATTTCGTCACGGATGAGTTCGTCGACCAGCTGTCGGCCCGTAACAACCAGATCAAAATCATGACCCGCACCCTGAACGGATGGCTCGCCGCACCCACCACCGGCGCCTCCCGCCGCCTGCACCTGCACTTCATGCATGCGCCGGTCGAGGTATACGGTGACGGCCGGGTGGAGGGCATCCGCTTCGAACGTACCGAGCACACCGGTGACGGCGGCGTGCGCGGTACCGGTCAGATCGTGGACTACCCCGTTCAGGCCGTGTACCGCGCCGTCGGCTACCAGGGCAGCGCGCTGCCCGAGGTGCCGTTCGACCCTGCCCGCGGGGTCATTCCCAACGACGGCGGCCGGGTGCTCGACGCCGCCGGCGCGCCGATTCCCGGGTTGTACGCCACCGGATGGATCAAGCGCGGCCCGGTGGGGCTGATCGGTCACACCAAGGGCGATGCCCTGGAGACCGTGACCAGCCTGGTGGAGGACCTTCCGGCCCTGCTCGCCGCACCGCCGACCGCGGCATCGGCCGGCACTGTCGAACCGGACGCGGTGCTCGCCCTGCTCGCCGATCGGGGGGTGCAGATCACCACCTGGTCGGGCTGGCAGATCCTCGACGCCCACGAACGCGCTCTGGGCGAAGCCGACAGCTCTGCTGTGGTGCGTGAACGTGTGAAGGTGGTGCCTCGCGCGGAGCAGGTCGCCATTTCCCGGTCGGGCGCGCTGCTGCCCTCGTAGCCTCCCGGCCGGGCCGGTTCAGGATGCGGCGGGCTCGCGCTGCACACGCTGCCCCACCACGGCAGAGACGCCGTCCTGGCGCATCGAGACGCCGTAGAGGGCATCGGCGATTTCCATCGTGCGTTTCTGGTGCGTGATGATGATGAGCTGGCTGCTCTCGCGCAGGTTGTCGAAGATCGCCAGCAGCCGGCCGAGGTTGGCGTCGTCGAGGGCCGCCTCGACCTCGTCCATGATGTAGAACGGGCTCGGCCGGGCCTTGAAGATGGCGATGAGCAGGGCGATCGCGGCGAGGGACTTCTCGCCGCCCGAGAGCAGCGACAGCCGTTCGATCTTCTTGCCGGCCGGGGTGACCGACACCTCGATTCCGGTGGTGAGCAGCGCGTCGGGTTCGGTCAGCCAGATGCTGCCGACGCCGCCCGGGAACAGAATCGGGAACACCTCCGCGAACGCGGCGCGGGTGTCCTCGAACGCCGCCTGAAAGATGAGTTCCATCTTGCCGTCGATCTCCTCGATGATGGTCAGCAGGTCGGCGCGGGTGTGGCTCAGATCGGTGAGCTGCTCGGCCAGAAAACGGTGGCGCTGCTCGAGCGCCGCGAACTCTTCCAGGGCGAGCGGGTTGACCCGGCCCAGACGCGCCAGTTTGCGCTCGAACAGGGCCAGTCGGGCCTGCTGCTCGGCGCGGTCGACGGGCGGTGTCTGTTCCGGTGCGTACTCGGTCAGAAGCGCAGGCTCAGTGAGCCCCAGCTCGGCCAGTGCCCGGTCCAGCAGCACCGTCAGTTGCAGGCGCTTCTCGTGCAGCACCAGATCGAGTGTGTGCACGGCTTCGGTGTTGGCCTGCAGACGCGCGCGCAGCGCGCCCTCGGCGGTGCGCAGCACGCGGAGCTCCTCGTTGTGGGCGCGGCGCTCCGTCTCGGCCGCGGCCACTCGCAGCCGGGCCGTGCTGACAGCAGAATCGACCGAGGCCAGAACGAGCGGAACAGCGGCGACAACGATGCCGGTCGCGGCCACGTCACGGCGCCGAATGACCTCCCGGCGGGCGGCGGCCAGCGCCGCCTCCCGGTCGGCGTGCAACCGTGCCCGCAGGGCAACAACCCGGGCCTCAGCCGTCGCGACCCGTTCGTGGGCGGCGTCGACCCGCAGGCGGGCTTCGACCTCGACTGCTCCAGCCTGTTCCAGGTCGCGCCTCAGGGCGTCGCGCGGTGCCGTGTCGAGCACGGGGCGCGGTGTGCTCTGGGCGATCTGCAACGCCGCGGCGGCCGCGGCGGCGCGGTCGTCGCACGCAGCGGCGGCAACGGATGCCGCGTCCCGGCCGCGTTCGAGTCGGGCGTAGTCGGCCTCCGCTGCGGCGACGGCCACCGCGGCACTGCTGAGCCTGGTCGTGAGGTCTCGGCGTTCGGCGTCTCGGGCCCGCAGGGCCGCCCGCGCGGTGTCGGCGGCTGCGCCGTGCTCGGCGAGTGTCCGGCGCCGTGCGATCAGACGCTGCGCGGCGTCGTCGATGAGGGCCGACAGCGCAGAACTCCGCTCGAGGGCGACGTCGCGTTCTGCGCGCAGCTCCAGGGTGCTGCGGGTCGCGGTGGAGCCGCCCCGCAGGGCGACCGGCGTGAGCACCTCGCCCACCCGGGTGATCACGGTCAGTGCCGTGCCGTCTCCCAGGCTCGCCCCGAGCGCTTCCGCGGCGGCCAGGTCGGCCACGATGACGCAGCCGGCCAGCAGGGCGAGAACTCCGGGCGGGGCGGTGACCACGGCCCGCGCACAGACGCCCCCGGCCTGCTCGATCGCCTGCGTCTGGTCGAGCTGGTCGCGCGACACAGCCGCCTGGGACGGCTCGTGCCGGCCGGTCTGCTCGGCTGCGCCGGCCGGTGTCGCGACGATGAGTTCGACGCGGCCGAGATCGTCGTCGCGAGATCGGCGCAGCGCCTGGGTCGCGGCATCCCGGGTGTCGGCGAGCAGCCCGTTGGCGAGGGACCCGAGTGCGGCGGCGACAGCCGTTTCGTAGCCGGGTTGCACGCGCACATGGTCGGCGAGAAGACCGCGAATACCGGGAAGCTGCGCCGCTGCGAGGGCCGAGGAGCCGTTCTTCTGTTCCAGGGCAAGCGTCAACGCGGTGCCGCGCGCCGTTTGGGCGTCGCGTTCACGTTCGTGTTCGTGCAGGGTGGCGCGCAACAGCTCGATCTGGGCCTCGGTGTGCTGCACGGCATCACGGGCTCGGTGGTGCGCCTGCCGGGCGCTGTCCGCGGCGCTGCCGCCGCATTCGGCACCGTCCGCGCCCTGCATGTCCTCCGCGGCGAGCGCTGCCGCAAGGTCGTGGGCGGTCTGCCGCCGCTCGGCGGCCTCGTGCAGCCCGGCCTGCTGGCGGCGCAGTTCTGCCTGAGCGCTCGTGCGACGCGATGCCGCCGCGTCGGCGGTTCCGGCCAGCGCCGACTTCTCCAGGTCGTGGGCGCTGACCCGTGCGGACTGCGCGGCGATACGGGTGTCGGCTGCGTCGAGGCGGGCACGCACGGTGGAGCTGGCGACCCGCGCTGCCGCCCAGGCCTCGTCCGCGCTGGTGATGGCGGCCCGGAACACGGCGCTCTCCGCCGCGGCATCCGTCACCGACACCTCGGTCACCGTCGAACGACCCCGTTCGCCGGGGTCGGCGGGTGTGCCCAACAGCGTGAGGCGCTGGGTAGCCAGCACGAGTGATCCGCGCAGCCGTTCCTGCACCGAGTCGAGGGCGTACTGGGTGCGCCGGGCCTCGTCGACATCGTCACCGCCGAGCCCCTCTTCGAGCAACTGCCCGCGCTGCCCGATGCCGGTCAGCCGGTCCTGCAGCAGGAGACGTTCGGCGTGTCGCTCACTCTCGGTGCGCCCGTGCTCGTCGAGAACGCCGCGCAGATCGCGCACGTCGGCGGCGAGCAGTCGCGCGCGGGCGTCCCGAACCGTGGCCGCAATGGTTTGCGCTTCCCGGGCGATGTCGGCCTGCCGACCCAACGGGGTGAGCTGGCGGCGGATTTCACCGGCGAGGTCGTTCAGCCGGGTGAGGTTGGCCTGCATGGCATCGAGCTTGCGCAGGGTCTTCTCTTTGCGGCGACGGTGTTTGAGAATGCCGGCGGCCTCTTCGATGAAGCCGCGGCGTTCCTCGGGGGTGGCCCGCAGCACGGCGTCGAGTTGCCCCTGCCCCACGATCACATGCATTTCGCGGCCGAGACCCGAATCGCTGAGCAGCTCCTGAACGTCGAGCAGCCGACAGCTGCGACCGTTGATGGCGTACTCGCTGGCCCCGGTGCGGAACAGGGTGCGGGAGATGCTGACCTCGGCGTAGTCGATGGGCAGCGCGCCGTCGGAGTTGTCGATGGTGAGGGTGACCGCGGCGCGGCCGAGCGGCCCGCGGGTGGAGGTGCCGGCGAAGATCACGTCGTCCATTTTGCCGCCGCGCAGAGTCTTGGCGCCCTGTTCGCCCATCACCCAGGCGAGGGCGTCGACGACGTTGGATTTTCCCGAGCCGTTGGGCCCGACAACGCAGGTGACCCCGGGCTCGAAGGCGAACGTGGTCGGTTGGGCGAACGACTTGAACCCTTTGAGCGTGAGGCTTTTCAGGTGCACGGTGCCCTCCCTTGCCGTCTCGGGCCGTCTCGGGCCGGCACGGAACGCACCGATCACCCTCGACAACGCTACCCGACCGGGGCATCTCCGGGCCGAAGGCGCGGCCCGGGCAGGATCGGGCAAACGGGGTTAGTCTGTGCCCAATGAAAGAGACCGCGATTCTGGTGGATGAACTGGCCATCCCGCGCACCGTGGGCGGTGTCGGCTGGCCGGACTTTGCCGCTCAGAGCCGGCTCAGCGCGGCGGTCGAGGCCGAGGGCTACGGCACTGATGAGCTGACCCTGACCGCGGAGGAGACGCTGCCCGACTGGCTCAACCAGCGTTTCCAGCCACGGCGCCTGCTCGTGGCCCGCGCCGATGGGGTCATCGTGGGGCGGGCGACCCTCGAGACCCTGACGCGGCCCGGCTCCGACGTGGGCTGGCTGCTGGTGCAGGTTCTGCCAGAGTGGCGAGGGCGCGGTATCGGCACCCTGCTGGCTGACCGCATCGAAGCTCTGGCCGCTCAGAGCGGATGCCGGATCCTCATCATCTACGCCCCCTCCCCCCTCGCTCCGGGACCGACGCTCGCGTCACCGACAGGCTTCGGCGCGGTGCCGCGCAACAACCCGGAGGTGCGGTTTCTGTTGCAGCGTGGTTATCGCCTCGAGCAGGTGGAACGCGGCAGCAGGCTGGCGCTCCCGCTCGGGGATGAACTGCTCGCCAACTTCGCCGAACAGGCGGCGGCCTTCGCCGGGCCGGAGTACATCGTCTACTGCTGGCGGGACCGCACCCCGCCGAGCTGGCGGGAGGATCTGGCCGTGCTGTACACCCGCATGAGCACGGATCCGCCGACGGCCGGACTGGGTGAGCCCGAAGACGTCTGGACCGCGGAACGCATCGTGCACGAGGAGGAGTTGCGGGCCGGCAGCCCCCGCATCCTGCTCACCGCGGCGGTCCGGCACCAGCCCAGCAACCGGTTCGTGGGGTACACGCAGCTGTCGGTGCCGGCCGAAACGCATCGCGCGGTGAGCCAGGAGGACACCCTGGTCCTGCACGAGAACCGTGGTCACCGCCTCGGCATGCTGCTCAAGGCCGCGAACCTGCACTACCTGCGTCGAGAGCACCCCGGCCACCCCAGCGTCATCACCTTCAACGCTGCGGAGAACCGGCACATGCTCGCCGTCAACGAGGCCCTCGGTTTTGTGCCGATCGGTTACGAGGGCGCCTGGCGCAAGGACCTCGATGCGTCCCGACGCGGTGAGACCAGTGCTCCGACCTCGGGAACCCCGATGCCCCGGGAAACCTGAGGGGTCAGCGCAGGCGCTGGCAGCGGGGGCAGAAGTGTGAGCCCCGGTTCATGAACTGTTCCCGCACCAACCCGGTGCCGCAGCGCGGGCAGGGAGTGCCCTGCTGGCCGTAGGCGTTGAGGCTGTGCGAGAAGTACCCGGATTCGCCGTTCACGTTCACGTACTGCGCGTCGAAACTGGTGCCGCCCTCGGCGAGGGCACGCAGCAGAATGGCGCGCACGGCGGCCAGCAGATTCCGGGCTCGTTTCAGTGACAGGGACTGCGCCGGTTGGGCGTAGTGCATGCGGGAGGCGAAGAGTGCCTCGTCGGCGTAGATGTTGCCGACCCCGCTGATCACGCCCTGGTCCAGCAGCACCCGTTTGATGCCGCTGCGGGTGCGGGCCAGAGCTCGGTAGAACGCCGGGGCGTTGAAGGCCGGGTCGAGCGGGTCCCGGCTGATGTGGGCGACCTGCGAGGGGATCAGCCCCTGCCAGGCGGCCGGCGTCGGCGGCGCCGTGGCCGGGGCGCCGAGCAGGGTCGCACCGAAGTACCCGGCCGGTCGGGCATCGGCTGTGGGCGCCATGGTGTCAACGGCCATACTGCCGAAGATGCGCTGGTCGACGAAGTGCATCCAGAGATCTCCGAGCAGGGGATGCTCCAGGTACAGGCGAATGCGCAGCATCCGGTCCGAGTCACAGCCCGGCTGCCGCAACAGCACCTGCCCGCTCATGCCCAGATGTGCCACCAGGGCCTGACCGGACTGCAGCGGCACCCAGAGAAACTTTCCACGCCGCACCACGCCGAGCAGCCGCTGGCCCTCGAGCAGGTCGCCGAAGTCGCCGAGGGCACGGTCGTGCCGGCGCAGGGACCTCGGGTCGAAGACGTCGACGGCCGTGACGGTGGCGCCGGTCAACGCCGGCTGCAGACCGGCGCGCACCACCTCGACCTCGGGAAGTTCGGGCATGACGGGTGAGGCCGGGTCAGCGGTCGGCGAGCAGGCTGATCAGGGCGCGGGCGGCAGCCATTTCGGCGAATTTCTTGCTGGTTCCCTCGCCGTGGGCGGTCAGTTGCGGGCCTACCGAGACGGCTGCCACGAAGACCTTGGCGTGGTCGGGCCCGCTTTCGGTGACCGAGTAGTCGGGAGCACTGTGCCCGAGTGCCGCGGACCGCTCCTGCAGGGTGGTCTTAGGGTCCATAGACACGCCGAAACGGCCTTCGTCGGCCAGAAGCGGGGCGATCAAGCGCATCACGAAGGCCGTGGCCACGTCGCCGCCGGAATCGAGGTACACGGCGCCGATGAGGGCTTCGACCGTGTCGGCGAGAATTGAGGACTTGTCCCGGCCGTGGGTGAGCGTCTCGCCCTTGCCCAGACGCACGAATTCGCCCAGATCGATGCCGCGGGCGATTTCGGCCAGGGCCGCAGTTGAGACGAGGCTGGCCCGGCGCTTGGCGAGTATGCCCTCGTCCAGCTGCGGGTAGGTGCGGTAGAGCATCACGGTGACGGCCTGCCCCAGAATCGAATCGCCGAGAAACTCCAGACGTTCGTTTGTGGGGATGCCACCGTTTTCGTAAGCGTAGGAGCGGTGCGTGAGCGCCAGCTCCAGCAGGTCCCCGTCGATGTTCACTCCGAGGGCCGCGACAAGCTGCGACCTCTCGGAATTACTGTGCGTCTTCGTTCGTGGCGTCATCGTGCGGGGTGCCTGCTGCCGGGGTCGACTTAGATGTCGGCGACTTTACGGCCCTTGTATTCCATGAACAGAGCGGTGCCGGCGGAGTCGGTGACGACCTTGGCACGGTGCGGGAGGCTGTAGACAACCTTGCCGTTTTCCATGGTCTTCACGAGGGTGGGAGGGGTGGCCTTCCACTGCGCGCGACGGGAGTGGGTGTTGGAACGCGACATCTTGCGCTTCGGTACTGCCATGACTACTTCTCTTCTCTGTCTAAATCAACGCTGTTCGTGTCAGCATGGATGACTTCATCCGTGTTGATGGGGGTGGAGGCTTGGAATCCTGCAAGCGCTGACCACCGGGGATCGGTCGCTTCACTCGGTTCGAGTTCCGGTGAATCGTCCAGGGGTTCCCCGGTCTCACTGTCAAGACCCGGGCAATCCCGCCGGCATACCGGCTGGAACGGCAGTGACAAGACTACCGCGTCCCGAACCAGAGATTCCACGTCGACATGGTCGTCCAGAATCTCAAACTCAAAAGCTTCATCTTGAGAGTATCCGAAAAGCTCGGCGAATTCGACTCGAACAGGCCGCACCATGTCTTTGAGGCACCGCCCGCAGACCCCTTCCGCCGAACCGGTCACCGAAATGCTCACCAGGATGCCTTCGTGCATGGCCTCCAGGCGCAGGTCGGCGCTCAGCGTGGAATCGGCTTTGACGGCCACCAGGCCGGCGCCGAGGTCTTCAGGTACCACGATGTCGAGGTGGCGTTCCTGCATCGTGCCCGGCCGGTTGATGAGGTCTCGTACGTCCACCGTGTAGGGCGTTTTTTTGAACTTGGTCACCGGAGAACTCTACGCGACCCGTGTTGCCCTCATGTGCGTTCAGACAATCCCGGCAGAATCGACACCGGCGCGAGCCGGGCTCGCCAGCGCCGTCGAGGCCGAACACCCGCGTGCAGCGCCCGGGTGACGCGGCCGAGATCGTCGGCCAGCAGCAGACGCCCGGCCGTGCCGTCGGGCCCGGCACCGGCGCCCCCTGCGGCCATGCCCGGGCGGGGGGCTGCGTACCGGTGCACTTCGAGCGTGGTCAACAGGCGCTGCAGGGCGTCGGCAACGGATGCCGGCAGCTCGGCGCTGAGTACCGCTGCCTGCTCCCGTGGTGTGTCGGTGGACCGCACGACGATCCCGTGGTCGCGCATCGCGTCGGTCAGTTCTGCCCAGACCGTCTCGGCCGCGTTCCGGCCCCGCCGCACCCGTCGCAACCGTCGACGACGGCGCAGGCTGCGCAGCAGCGCCGGGACGAGCAGCAGCGCGCTGACACCGAGCACCAGCCCCGGCCACAGCAGGGGCGCGGCGACCGGTTCCTGTTCGGCCGCCGTGTTCTGTGCGGCGTCCTCGTTGCGTAACGCGGCCTCTGTGTCGGGGGCCGTCGCGTTCGGCTCGGCGACCTCGGTGTCGGCTGTGGAGTCAGCGGGAATCCCGACCGCTTCGTAGTCGGGCACGATTCCGCGGCCGGGAGTGGGTTCGAACATCACCCAGCCCACGCCGACGAAGTACAGTTCCGGCCAGGCGTGCAGGTCGTGGGTCGTGACGTCATAACGGCCGAGGCCCTGCTCGAGGTCTTGGGAACGGGTGCCGGGCAGATAGCCCAGGGACACCCGGGAGGGAATGCCGATGGAGCGGGCCATGGACGCCATGGCGGCGGCGAAGTGCACGCAGTAGCCCCGTTTGGAGTCGAGGAAAACGCCGACGACGCCGATTCCGCCGCCGTCGTAGCCCTCCTCGACGGGAGCTTCGGTGTCGTAGCTGAAGTCGCTGCCGCGCAGGTAATCCTGAATGGCCACGGCAGCGTCGTAGCGGGTCGCGGCGGTGTCGGTGACCACGAGGGCGGTTTGTTCGATGATCGGGGGCGGGTTCGCCGAAATGCTCAGATTACGCCGCACGCTCGAGGGATAGTCGTCGCCGGACCCGCGCATCAGGTCGGCGTCGGGTGCCAGGTCGAGGCTGGTCACCGTGTACGTCTGTCCGAAGGTGGTGGCGTTGGTGCTGGCGATGGCCCCGGTCTGGTTGTCCCAATACCAGTTGCCGTTGAGACCGTCCACGGCTGTGGCGCGGGCCGGGGACGGCAGCCAGCGGGTACTGACGTTGTCGATGACGACGGAGGTGCGTGCCGGCGTCGTCGGCACGGCGTCATCGAGCCCGGCGGGACGGCCAATGGCGTCGACGGTGTTGTCGGTGTCGATGCCGTCGACGCGCACCGTCCAGCTGTCACCCACCAGTTCGTCGAGCGTGAGCAGACGAAAGTACGGCTGCCGGATCGACGTGGAGGTGTAGTGCAGGGCCGGCTGAGCGTCGGGGCGACGCAGGTCCTGGCCGAGGCTGACCATGGGGCTGACCCCACCGCCGAAGAGCGTTCCGGAATTGGTCTCCGGCCCCGTCACGGGGGTCAGTGTGGGCACCACGAAGCTCAGGGCGAGGGCGCTGACCACGGTCACGGAGCCCACCAGCAGCGACGCGCCACCGGATCCGGCGGGCAGCCCACCCCGGGTGAGTCCCCGGCGCTGCCGCACGTCGACGCGTAGCAGCCACAGGTACGCGGTGGCGGTCAGCACCAGCGGAACCATGCTGCCGGTGTCGTCGAGCACGAATCCGGGGATCAACGCCGCGGCGAGCGCGGCCACCCCGGCGAGGGCAGGGGCGTGCAGGGTCACGGCGACCAGGTGCATGAGCACCGCGAGCATGCCGGTCCCCAGAAAAAGCAGAAACGCGATGCCCGGTTCCATGACGGCCGGGGCGGCCTGCTCGATGATCGAGGCGAGGCCCGCCTCGGCGAGGGACCGGAACAGGTCCAGGGTGGCCGGGGTGGGCAGCAGGCCGGCCAGCCCGGTATCGGCGCCGAAGAACGCCGTCACGCTCAGCAGCAGGGCGGCGCTCGCGCCGACCGGCAGGAGAGGCCGGGGCAGCCCGACCCGGTGCAGCAGCGCGGCCGCGAGCAGGGGCACGGTGGTGGCGGTGCCGACCACCCACCACCAGGAGGTGCCGCGCAGCAGCGGGCCGAGACCGCTGAAACCGGCCAGAAGCAGCAGCAGCAGGGCCAGGGTGATCGTCCAGCCGGCGCTGTGACCAGCGCGGCGAACGGAGCTGTGAGAAGGGGCGGGCGGCGGCCCGGCGGGCGGTGCGGGCGAGTCCGCCGGGCGGGAGCGCCGCAGCGTGGGCAGGGTCACCGGACCGGCCCGTCGGAGCGCCCTGGTGCCTGCACGGCCATGGTCCAGGCCGGGGCGATGTCTGCGCGGCTGTGCACCCGTACACAGCGCCAGCCGTTCTCCTGCAGGCTCTGTGCCGCGGCCGCGGTCACGGTGTGCAGCAGAAAAGCCACGGCCGACGGCGTGCGGGCCCGCAGGGAACGCAGATCGGCCAGGGTGCTCTCGTCCACGTCGACGAGGACAGCGAAGAGCGGACTCATCGTGGTGACGCCGCCGCCTCCCCCGCTCGCGCCCACGTCCGCGCTCGCGCCCGACGAGTCGTCTCGGGCCGGGGCCGCCTCTGCGGCACGGGCGACGAGCGGCGCGAGGGTCCCGAGCGCCTCGAGCAGGGTCCGTTCGGCGCCCACGTTCAGGAACACCGGGGAGTCTCCGCGCAGGCCGCCGCAGGCGCGTTCACGGCTCGGCGCAATCTGGCTGGGACCGGTTTCGATGACCTGCACGCGAAAGCCGCTTGTGAGCAGGTGCACCCCCACGGATGCGGCGCAGTCGACGGCCAGGTCGAACGCCTGAGCGTTTCGGGGCGTCGTGTCGAGCAGGAGGCGGGCTTCGGGGTTGCTCTGCTGTTCCTCCTGGCGCACCATGATCTCGCCGCGCCGGGCCGTGGCGCGCCAGTTCACCCGGCGCAGCGGGTCTCCGGGGCGATACTCCCGGGCGGTGAGTTCGTCGGCGTTCGGGCTCAGCGTGCGCAACGCCTCCCGGCTGGAGCCGTCGCCGCCGAGCAGGGACAGGCCCGATCCGGTGAGAGCTTCCACACGCGGCGTGACCCGAAAGTCTTTGGGTTCTCCGACGCTGCGTTCGGTCCTGGCGAGGCCGAACGGGTCGGTTCGTTCGATGAGCAACGGTCCCGAGCGGTGCAGGCCACGGGTCTGTGGGGAGACCGGGTAGGTCAGCCGAACGGCGTCCTCGCCGGTCGCCCTGCGCGGCGGTGCGCGGTGCAGGGCGGGCAACTCCTGCCGGGGCGGCACGGTGAGCCCGGCTGAGGCCGTGTCTCGCCAGGTGCTTCCCACGAGCGGGCGCTGGGATCGGTTCTGAACCCACAGTGACACGGTGGCGGTGTCGCCCGCCGTGACCACATCGGGCAGAACGGACCGGTGCACGCTCACGGCCGCCGATTGGATCATGACGAACAGCGCCGCGCAGAGCGGCAGCAGCACCAGGAGCAGGCCGACGAAGAGCAGGTCCCGTCGGCTCACAACGATGCCCAGCAGCAGCACCGCACTGCCGCTGAGCAGCAGCAGCTCGCCTCGACGGGTGAGTCGGGCGGCATGGCGGGCGCGGGGCGGCGTGGTCATCGTCGGCAGGCTCTAGGGCCGTCCTGCGGCACCGATCGGCACGGGGGTGGCCGCCACGATACGCCGCACGATCTCTTCGATCAGCGGGGTGCTGTCCTGCTGGTGGCCGAGCGCACGGCTGCCGGGCACCAGCCGGTGTCCGAGCACCGTGACGGCGAGGCTGTCGACGTCGTCGGGTAGAACGTAGTCTCGGCCGTG
>JAWOHA010000026.1:0-6390 GCA_046496385.1 Cryobacterium sp.
CAAGATTGTGACCCTCATCGGGTCGGGAATCATCAGCCACTTCAGGCACCTCTCAGTTGCGTACTTCTACGCTAGTCGGAGAATCCCGCCAGGGCAGGAGAATGTCCTAGGCTGAAGAGCTTAGCTGTCCGCCCGCCGCGAACACCAGGGTGCGGGCGGACAGCTAAGCTCTTCAGCCTAGGACATTCTCGTGCCCTGGCGGGATTCTCCGACTAGCGTAGAAGTACGCAACTGAGAGGTGCCTGAAGTGGCTGATGATTCCCGACCCGATGAGGGTCACAATCCTGAAGACGAATTCCGGGACATGCTGCGTGACATCCTGTCCGGAAAGTCATCGCTTGACCCGAGCCAGCTGGCCGGCGTTGCCGGCTTGCCCGGCGACCCGGCCAGCGTGGCTGCCCTGATGAGCCAGCTGCAGAGCGCGATGCAGGGCGCCGCCGCCGGCGGCGGAATCAACTGGGACATTGCCCGCACCACCGGGCAGGACCGTGCCGCCGCCGGGCAGCTCACCCCCACGACCGAACAGAAGGCCCAGCTCGACCAGGCCTTTCACATTGCCGCGCTGTGGCTGGACGATGTCATCTCCGTCGCTGAGCTGACCCAGCCGCCCCGGCTGATGACACGCCGGGAATGGGTCACCGCCACGATGCCGCTGTGGACCCAGCTGGCCGAGCCGGTGGCCACCAGCATCTCCGCGTCGCTGACCCGGGTGCTCACCGAGCAGGCCCCGGAAGAACTTCAGGGCATGATATCCAATGCGAGTCAGATCGTTCAGAGCATCGGCGGCACACTTTTCGCCATGCAGCTGGGCCAGGTCGTGGGCCAGCTGGCCAGCGAGGTCGTCTCCGGCGGCGACGTGGGCATCCCCCTGCTCGATGACGGCCAGGCCGCGCTGTTGCCGCAGAACGTGGCAGCGTTCGGCGAGGGCCTCGACGTGCCCACTGACCAGGTGCAGATCTACCTGGCCGTGCGTGAGCTCGCCCATGCACGGTTGTTTCGACACTCCCGCTGGCTGCGCCTGCACCTGATCAGCTCCATCACCGAGTTCGCCCACGGCATCACCGTGGACACCGGCCGGCTGGAAGAGCTCGCCGCCGGCTTCGACCCGTCCAACCCCGAAGAACTCCGCGAAGCCATGGCGAACGGATCGCTGATACCGCCGAAGTCGGACGCCCAGCTCGCGGCGCTCGCGCGCTTGGAGACCATCCTCGCCCTGATCGAAGGCTGGGTCGACGTGGTCACCGTCGAGGCCACCAGCCGCCTGCCCCGGGCCGACGCCATCAGCGAGACGGTGAAGCGTCGTCGTGCGTCCGGCGGGCCGGCGGAATCGGCCTTCGCCACCCTCGTGGGCCTGGAGCTGCGGCCCCGGAGACTGCGCGAGGCCGCCGCAATGTGGCAGGCCGTGACGGATGCCGTGGGCAACGTTGCCCGGGATGCCCTGTGGGCGCACCCGGACATCCTTCCCGGCACCGATGACCTCGATGATCCTCAGGCGCTGGTGGCGCGACTCACGGCCGCACAATCGGGGGCTGTGCCGGAGCTGGACGACGTGGACCAGGCTTTGGAAGATCTGCTGCGCGATGACGGCACGGAGCGCCCCACCGAGAGCTGATGGGCCCGCAGGTCCCGCGCGGAGCACCGACGGCCCCGGCCGCGGTGTTCCGCGCGGGGGCGTTCGCGTGCCGGGCAACCGCGCGCAACCTGCCCGCAACGTGGGTTGTCGTACGGTGAGGAGACGATCAAGAGTCCCTAACGAAGGAGTTAGTCATGGCCGAACAGGCCCCCACACTCACCGCCCCCGACGCGTCCGACACCCTTCCCACCAGCATGAAAGCCGCGGTCGTGAACGGCTTCGGTGAAAGCCTCGTCGTCGCCGACATCGACGTGCCCACGCCGGCGGCCGGACAGGTCCTCGTCAAGCTCATCAGCACCGGCGTCTGCCACACCGACCTGCACGCCGTCGAAGGCGACTGGCCGGTCAAGCCCACTCTGCCGCTCGTACCCGGCCATGAAGGTATCGGCACCGTCGTCGCCCTCGGCGACGGCGTCACCAACCACCAGATCGGCGACATCGTCGGCAACGCCTGGCTGTGGAGCGCCTGTGGCAGCTGCCAGTACTGCCGCACCGGCTGGGAAACGCTCTGCGAGCAGCAGAAGAACGGCGGCTACAGCATCGACGGCTCGTTCGGGCAGTACATGCTCGTCGACGCCCGTTTCGCCGTGAAGATCCCGGCCGGCAGCGACCTGATCGAAATCGCCCCGGTGCTGTGCGCCGGGGTCACGGTGTACAAGGGTCTCAAGATGACCGAGGCACGCCCCGGCCAGTGGGTCGTCATCTCGGGGATCGGCGGCCTGGGCCACATCGCCGTACAGTACGCCAAGTCCATGGGCCTGCGCGTCGTCGCCGTCGACATCGCCGATGACAAGCTCGCCCTCGCCACCAAGCACGGCGCCGAGATCGTGGTGAACGCCCTGCATGAGAACCCCGTCGAGGTGATTCAGGCCAAGACCGGCGGCGCGCACGGCGTCCTCGTCACGGCGGTGCACCCGGCCGCTTTCGGCCAGGCCATCGGCATGACCCGGCGCGGCGGCACCATCGTCTTCAACGGCCTGCCGGCCGGCGATTTCCCCGCCCCGATCTTCGACATCGTGCTCAAGGGGCTCACCATCCGCGGGTCCATCGTCGGCACCCGTCAGGACATGGTGGAGGCCCTCGACTTCTATGCCCGCGGCGAGATCCACCCCACCATCAGCACCCGCAAGCTCGGCGAGATCAACACGATTTTCGACGAGATGAAGCAGGGCCAGATCGACGGACGCATCGTCATCGAGTACTGAAGCCCCCGGCCGACCCGCTGGAACGAAATCGTTCGGGCAGGTCGGCCGACTGCGTCGGCTGTGGATAACTCCGCAGCCGGAGCTATCGGTGCCAGTGTCGGGGCATGGTCCTTCTGCTTGATCCCCGTGTTCCACTCGTCTGGCGCACCCCCGACACCATCCAGCTCGGCGTTGACCGTCCGAGGGTGGTGGCGGGGGTGTCCGCGTCCCTGGAGCGTTGCCTGTTCGCCCTGGCCTCCGGGGTGCCCCGCGAGACGCTGACGGTTATCGGCAGGGACGCCGGGGCATCCGCCTCGGACATCGACCGGTTGCTCAACGCGCTGGGCCCGGCCGTGCTGAACACGAGCCGGCCGCCGCCGGGCGCGGCGCGTCTCCCGGTGTGTGTTGACGGCCACGGGCCGACCGCTACCCGGCTTCGCGGCCTGCTGACCGAACTCCAGGTGCCTCTGCTGCCGACCGTCGACCCGCAGGAGTCCTCGAGCAGAGCCGACGCCCGGTACCGGTCCGCCGGACTGGCCGTGATCGTGGGGCACTACGTTCTGGAACCCGTGCGTCACACCCGCTGGCTGCGGCGCGATATCGCGCACCTGCCCGTCGTCTTCAGCGACACCGAGGTGCGTCTGGGCCCCGTCGTGGAGCCCGGGAGGGGGCCCTGCCTGCTCTGTCTGGAGCATGACCACGTCGATGAGGATCCGGCCTGGCCGCGACTGGCCAGCCAGTTGCTGCGCCGTACCGCCCCGACCGAGACCACCCGCCTGAGCATTGTGGTCGCCGCCCGGGTCAGCGAGATGGTGCAGGATCACCTCGACCGAAAGCCGCCGCAAGGCCCGGCCGTGTCACTGGTGATCGCTGCGGCCACCGGTGTCGTCACGCGCCGCGAGCACCGGCCGCACGCCCGCTGCGGATGCCGAGCTCTGCCAGAAAACGGGACCGTTCCCGCGGCGCCCGGGCCTGCGGACCGGTTGCCGCCCAGCTCAGGGACAGCCGCAGCCGGGCCCGGGTGATGCCCACATACAGCAGCCGACGTTCCTCGTCGACCAGATCGAAGTTCGTCGCATAGCTGATCGGCAACAGCCCCTCGCTCAACCCCACCACGAAGACCGCGTCCCATTCCAATCCCTTGGCCGAGTGCATCGTCGAGAGGGTCACGGCCGACACCGTCGGTTCGTGCTGGCCGGCCTGGCGTTCCATCAGCTCATCGGTGAACTGGCGAAACGTCGTGTCCGCCGCGGCCTGATCGACCAGGCCCATCAGGGCGTTGAGGGATTCCCACCGGCTGCGCACCGCGCCCGGAGCCTCTGGGGCGGTCTGGCTCCACCCCAGCGAGCGCAGCACATCGCTGACCGATTTGAACAACGGTTCCCCGACGATCGAGACTGACGCCGCACGCAGGCTCATGACCGCCTGCTTCACCTCCGGCAGGTCGAAGAAACGTTTGGAGCCGCGAATCTGAAAACTGATGCCCAGATCGCCGAACGCCGTCTCGAATACCTGCGCCTGCACGTTGATGCGAAACAGAACGGCGATGTCTTCGGGCCGGGTGCCCGATTCGATGAGTTCGAACACGCTCTGGGCCACACCGCGGGCCTCGGCCAGGTCACTGGTGTAGTCGCGCACGCTGGGCTGCACACCCGATTCGCTGGCCGCGGCGTGCAGGGTCAGTGCGCCGGCTCGGCCCCGCATGAGCTGGTTCGCGGTCGCCACGATCGCGCCCGTGGAACGGTAGTTCTGCTCCAGGCGCACCACCGTGGCGTCTTCGTAACGACCGGGGAACTCCATCAGGTAGTCGCTGCGGGCGCCGGCGAAGGAGTAGATGGTCTGGCTCGCGTCACCGACCACGCAGAGGTCCCGGCGCTCCCCCAGCCAGAGCCGCAGCAGCTGGTACTGCAGCGGGGAGACGTCCTGAAACTCGTCGACGACGAAGAACCGGTACTGTTCCCGCACCTGCAGGGCCACGGACGGCTCCGCTTCGATCATGCCCGCCATGGCCAGAAGCACGTCTTCGAAGTCGATCTGCTTGCGTTCGTCCTTGATGCGCTCGTAGCGGTTCTGCATGGCCAGGACCTGGTCGAGGTCCAGCCGACCCGGCAGGCTCCGCGATGCGATCGCGGCGGCGTAGGCCTCCATGCTCAGCCCGCTGGTCTTGCGCCACTCGATTTCGGCCGACAGGTCGCGCAGCGTGGCCGTATCGATTTTCAGCTGCAGGGTTTCGGCGGCATGGCCCAGCAGCCGGGCCTTGCTGTCGAGGATCCGCGGCGCCTGACCGCCGACCACGTGTGGCCAGAAGTAGTTCAACTGCGAGAGCGCGGCCGCGTGAAAGGTTCGGGCGGCGACGCCGCCGGCGCCGAGCTGCCGCAACCGGCCGCGCAGTTCCGCGGCAGACCGCGACGTGAAGGTGAGCGCCATGACCCGGTTCGGCGCGTAGGCCCCGGTCATGACACCGTAGGCGATGCGGTGCGTGATGGCGCGGGTCTTTCCTGTTCCCGCACCGGCGAGCATGCACACCGGGCCGATGAGAGCTTCGGCGGCGACGCGCTGCTGCTCGTCGAGGCCGGCGAGCAGGCCATCGGGGGTCAACCGGTTCTCGGACGAGCTCACACCGGTGCCCCGGCGATCGTTGTGCTCCGGGGCTGCCGTTGCGTGCCGCTGTCTACCTCGCCCGCGGTGTCGAGCTCGCCCGCAGTGTCCCCCTCGAGCCAGCGGGCGATCAGGGCGTGCGCGATCGAGGACGTGCCGGGCAGGGTGAGCCAGCCGGCTGCGGCCGCGCCCAGCTCCGCCCGGCTGAACCAGCGCAGGTCAAGAATCTCTTCACCATCGGGCAGCAGCGCGTCTGGTGACTGCTCGGCAGCCAGCCGCGCCGTGAAACCCATCATGATCGACGCGGGAAAGGGCCACGGCTGCGAGCCGACATACTCCGGCTCGGTCACCCGGAGGCCGGATTCCTCGAAGCTTTCCCGGATCACCGCGGCCTCCAACGACTCCCCCGGTTCGACGAAGCCGGCCAGCAGGGAATACCGGTTGTTCTCCCAGAGCGCGTTCGATCCCAGCAACAGGCGATCCTGGGCATCGGTGATGAGCATGATGACGGCGGGGTCGGTGCGCGGAAAAACGGAGCCTCCGCAGGCGGGGCAGCGGCGCACCCAGCCGGCCGACTCGACGTGGGTCGCCGCGCCGCAGCGCGGGCAGAACCCGTGTGAGTGGTGCCAGTTCAGCACCCCGAGCGCCTCGGTGAACAGTCCGGTGTCACGGGCGGACAGTACCGCGGTGACGAAGGTCTGCCGGATGGCGCCCTCGCTGTCCTGGTAGGCGAAACCGCCGCGCAGGCGGAAGTCGCCCAGGTGTTCCTGCTCGACGTGGCCGTAGAACTCCTCGTAGAGCATCTCGCGGTCATGCGTCTCGATCTGGCTGGCATTCAGCAAGGTCACCCAGCCCTGGCCGAGATCGGTGTTGACCTCGAACTGCCAGCCCTTCTCGTCGTTCTGATTCAGGTTGTGCGGCTTGCGCCCGAGCAGCGTGTAGATGTGTTCGCGCACCAGGGCGGGCGGCCGGTTG
>JAWOHA010000042.1:0-3930 GCA_046496385.1 Cryobacterium sp.
AGGTCACGATCGGGTTGTACTGGCGGTAGCCGTACTGCAGGGCGAAGTTACCGAGGCCGCCACCGCCGACGTAGCCGGCGACGGCGGACATGTCCACGAGCGCGACGAAGATGAAGGTATAGCCCAGGATCAGCGGCCCGAGCGCCTCCGGCAGCAGCACCGTGAAGATGATGCGGATCGGCCCGGCACCGACGCTGCGCGCCGCGTCGATCATGCCGGGCGTCACGGTGAGCAGGTTCTGTTCCACGATGCGGGCCATCGCGAACGACGCCGCGAGCGCGATCGTGAAGATGATCGCGTTGTTGCCGATGCCGCTGCCGGTGACGGCCCGGGCCAGCGGCTGCGCCGCGGCGAGGAAGATGATGAACGGAATCGGCCGGATGAAGTTGACCAGAAGGTTGATCACCACGAAGACAGACTTGTTCTCGAGAATACTGCCGGCGCGGGTGAGGTAGAGCGAAAGACCGATGATCAGACCGCCGAGTCCGCCGAAGAACAGGGTGAGGGCGACGATGTACAGCGTCTCGTAGGTGGCCGTCCACAGTTCGGGCAGCAGATCGATGAGCGCATCCATCAGCGCACCTCCGTAACGGTCGTGAGCAGACGCACCCGGTCGAGAGCGGCATCGACGATGCCGTTCTCGGCGGTCAAGGCGAGGGTGAGATGCCCGAAGGGGCGCCCCTGAATCTCGTTGATGCCGCCGTAGATCACCTGGAACGGCACCCCGGCGCGCACGAACTCGGCGAACACCTCGGACTGGTCCACCGCGGTGTCCCGAAAAGACAGGGTGACGATGCGGCCGCTGTGCCGTTCACGCAGCACGGCGAGCTCGGCGGTCGAGGGAACGCCCTTGACCACGGTCGAGACGAACCGGGCCGACGCCGGGTGCTGCGGGTTGCTGAACACGTCGAAGACCGGTCCGCGCTCGATCACCCGGCCCTGGTCCATCACGGCGACCTTGGTCGCGATGGTCTGAATGACGTCCATCTCATGGGTGATCACGATGATGGTCACCCCGAATTCCTTGTTCACGCGTTTGAGCAACGCGAGCACCTCGTGGGTGGTCTCGGGGTCGAGGGCGCTGGTGGCCTCGTCAGCGAGCAGGATGCTCGGCGAGGTGGCCAGGGCGCGGGCGATCCCCACACGCTGCTTCTGCCCGCCGGAGAGCTGGTCGGGGTAGCTCTTGGCTTTGTCGCTGAGCCCCACGAAACTGAGCAGTTCGGCGACCCGGGCGGCCCGGTCGGCCTTGGGGGTGCCCGCCACCTCGAGCGGGTACGCCACATTGCCGGCGACGGTGCGCGAGCCGAGCAGGTTGAACTGCTGAAAGATCATGCCGATGCCGAGGCGCACCTGGCGCAGGTCGCGCTCCCGCAGCACGGCGATGTTCTGTCCGTTCACCCAGATCTCGCCGGACGTGGAGCGTTCGAGGGCGTTGACGAGCCGCACGAGGGTGCTTTTTCCGGCACCGGAGTAGCCGATGATGCCGTAGATGTCCCCGGCCTCCACGTCGAGGCTCACCTCGGCGATGGCCGTGACGCTCGCGGCGTCCTTGGTCGTGGGCGGGTAGACCTTGCCCACATTGCGCAGACTGACTACAGCCATCCGATTGCCTCGCTCAATTCACTCTTGTCTCGTGCTTGTCTCGTTCTTGTCGCGCTCTTGTCGCGCTGAAGACAACAGCGCAGCCCGGGGCTGGTGCTCCCCCGGACTGCGTTGTTCCTGAAAACGACTGCTTACTCGGCGGCCTTGATGTCGGCCTGAACGGCGGCGAGCGATGCGACAAGCTCCGACGCCGGGTTGGTCACCATGGCGGCGGTCTCGCCGGACACGGCGAACACGCCGTCCTGCACGGCCTGGGTGGTCTGGTAGATCTCAACGAGCTTCTGGAAGGTCTCGTTGCCCTTGTCTTCGTCCCGCGAGGCAAAGACGTTCACGTACGGCAGCGCGTTCGGGTCAGCGGCGTCGTCGGTGGCGATGGCGTCGGCGAAGGCGAGACCGGCCTTCTCGGCGAAGTCGTTGTTGATGATCGCCGCGGCCACGTCGGGCAGCGAACTGGCGGTGAGCGACGCATCAAGAGCCTTGACGGTGACCTTCGAGGCCTCTTCATCGATGTCGGCGAGGCTGGAGAAGATGGTGCCGCCGTCGGTCAGTTCGATGAGCCCGCTGGACTGCAGAATCACGAGCGCACGCGCCTGGTTGCTGTCGTCGTCGGGCACCGCCACGGTGTCGCCCGCCTGGATGTCGTCGACGTCGCTGTACTCGGTGGAGTAGAGGCCGAGCGGGTAGATGGCCGTGGCACCGATCGGGGCCAGGTTTTCGTTGCTCGCCTCGTTGTACTCGGCCAGGTAGACGATGTGCTGGAACTGGTTGAGGTCGACCTCGCCGGCGGCGAGGGCCGGGTTCACCTGCGGGTACTGCGCGAAGTCAACGAGTTCGATCTCGATGCCTTCGGCTGCCGCCGCCTCCTGGTAGAGAGCCCAGTACGGGTCGCTGGCCCCGACGACGCCGATCTTGATGACGTCGCCGTCGGTGCCCGTGGCGGTCTCGGCGCTTCCGCCGGCGCAGCCGGCGAGCATCGCGATGACCGGCACTGCCACGAGGGCGCTGAGCAGGGACTTCTTCAGGGAACGGGGCTGACTCACGGGGATTCCTTAGCTGTGTGGGAGAGGTGCGAGCTGTGTGGGAGAGGTGCGCCGGCACGGGTTCCGGGCACAGCGAAACCCCGACGTGGAGGGTGGGGGGCTGTGCCGCAACATCGCGAGGCACTTAACAACGATAACCGGCGAAACTGCGGCACAGGACCACCCCCGTCATTCGGGGTCACAGAAGCTGCGAGATCAGCTCTCGAGCAGAACGGAAAGTTCGACCCAGCGGGTTTCCAGGGTTTTGACGGATTCTTCCAGTTCGCTGAGCTTCTCGCCGAGCGCACCGAGACCGACGAAATCGGACTGGTCGTGCGCGGCGATCTTCTCGTGCTTGAGCACGATGCGCTCCTGCAGCTTCACGACCTTGCGGTCGATGGAGGCGATCTCCTTCTGGGCGTTGCGCAGTTCGGCACCGCCGAGGGAGGACTTCTTCTTGGCCGGGCCGGAGGCATCCGCGGGGGAACCGGATGCCGGACCGGCGACGGCCTTGCGGCGCACCTCGAGGTACTGGTCGACGCCGCCGGGCAGGTGCCGGAAGCCGCCGTCCATGACCGCGTACTGGTTGTCGGTGACCCGCTCGATGAGATACCGGTCGTGCGAGACCACCAGCAGTGTGCCGGGGAAGGAGTCGAGCAGGTCTTCCATGGCCGCGAGCATGTCGGTGTCGAGGTCGTTGGTGGGCTCGTCGAGAATGAGCACGTTCGGCTCGCTGAGCACGATGAGCAGCAGCTGCAGGCGGCGCTTCTGGCCACCGGAGAGGTCTTTCACCTGAGTGGTGAGCTGGGCGCTGAGGAAGCCCATGCGCTCGAGCATCTGGCCCGGCGTGATCTCCTTGCCGCCGGCGATGTACGAGGTCTTCTGGCGCCCGATGACGTCGCTGACGCGATCGTTGCGAATCTCGTCGAGTTCGAAGAGCTGCTGGGTGAGCACGGCCACCTTGATGGTCTTGCCGCGCTTCACCTGCCCGGTGGTGGGCTGCAGCGCCCCGGCCACGAGGTTCAGCAACGTGGACTTGCCGGCGCCGTTGACGCCCATGATGCCGGTGCGCTCGCCCGGCGCGATGCGCCAGGTGATGTCATTGAGCACGGTCTTGTCGCCGAAGGTCACGCCGATGTCGATGAGGTCGACGACGTCCTTGCCGAGGCGTTGCATGGCCATCGACTGCATCGAGACGGTGTCGCGGGGCGGCGGCTCGTTCTCGATCAGCACGTTGGCGGCGTCGATGCGGAACTTGGGCTTGGCGGTGCGGGCCGGGGCGCCGCGGCGCAGCCAGGCCAGTTCTTTC
>JAWOHA010000168.1:0-8916 GCA_046496385.1 Cryobacterium sp.
GCAGCCGCGTCACACGTTCAGCGCCACGAACCTCGTGCACTACACCGAACTGCGCTCCCACGACGTGCGTGACCTGCAGGTGCGCCTGGCCCGGTACGGACTCACCTCGCTCGGCCGCACCGAATCCCACGTATTGGCCGGTGTCGACGCGCTGCTGCGCACCCTGGCCCGGCTCACCGGCGCGACAACGGATGCGTCGGCTGCGGCGGGCGGCCAGGGCGCCCCTCCCGCCGGGGCCGCGCTGCTCACCCGCAACACGGCGCTGCTGCTCGGAGCCGAACCGGCGCACCGATCCACCCGCATCATGGTCACCCTGCCGAGCGCGACGGCGACCGACCCCGGCCTGGTGCGCAGCATGCTGACGGCCGGCATGAACCTGGCCCGCATCAACTGCGCCCACGACGGTGCCGCCGACTGGGCCGCCATGATCGCCAACATCCGCTCAGCCGAAACCGAGACCGGTGACCGGTGCCTCGTCGCCATGGATCTCGGAGGCCCCAAACTGCGCACCGGGCCGATCGAACAAGGGCCCGCGGTCGTGAAGGTGAAGCCGCGCCGCTCGGCCACCGGCGCCGTGCTCGCGCCGGGACTCGTCTGGCTCGGGGAGCGGCCCGACGAAGGACCGCAGGCCGGACCGGGAGCCGGGGCATGCGTGGTGCCGGTGCACCAGCCCGGCTGGGCGGCGCGGCGCCAGGTCGGCGAGAAGATCACCCTCGTCGATTCCCGCGGCTCTCAGCGCACCCTCACGGCCCTGCGGATCAGCGGCGACGGCTGCCTGGCCTCACTGACCCAGACGGTCTACTTCGTTCCCGGTCTCGCCCTGAACGGCGGCGACGAACAGGCCCACGTCGGCGCTCTGCCGGCGACGACCCAGTTTCTGCTCGTGCACCGCGGCGACACGCTCCGGCTCACGGCCGACCTCACGCCGGCGCCGGTGAGCACGAGCACCCCGCACCGCATCGGCTGCACCCTGCCGGCTGCCTTTCGCGACGCCGAGACCGGCCAGCGGGTCATGCTCGACGACGGCAAGATCGGCGGTCTGATCACGGCGGTCACCCCGACTGAGATGACCGTGCACGTCACCAGCGCCGCCGTCGGTGGCACGAAGCTGCGCGCCGAGAAGGGCATCAACCTGCCTGACACCCGGCTCGTGATCTCCGCCTTGACCACCCAGGACGTGGCCGACCTCGGCTTTGTGCGCGGGCACGCCGACCTGGTCAACATGTCCTTCGTGCGCAGCGCCGCCGACGTGCGGGAGCTTCTCGAACACCTGGCGGGCAACCCCGAACTCGGCATCGTGCTCAAGATCGAGACCGTGGCGGCGTTCGAGGCCCTGCCGCAGATTCTGCTCGAGGCGATGCGCTGGCAGAACGTGGGCGTGATGATCGCCCGCGGTGACCTCGCCGTCGAGGCCGGCTTCGAGCGGCTCGCCGAAGTGCAGGAGGAGATTCTGTGGCTCTGCGAGGCCGCGCACGTTCCGGTGATCTGGGCCACGCAGGTGCTCGACACGCTCGCCCGCACCGGCCTGCCGTCCCGGGCGGAGGTGACGGATGCCGCGATGGCCGAACGTGCCGAGTGCGTGATGCTCAACAAGGGCCCCTTCATCGACGAGGCCATCAGGATGCTCGCCGGAATTCTCATGCGCATGCAGGGTCACACCGACAAGAAGCGCAGCCTGCTGCGCCGGCTGCGGGCCTGGGACCGTGACAGCCCGGACCGGTGACGCTTCGGAGGCGTGACCGGGGAGCGCCCCGCGTCACACCGACACCCCCGGGGTGTGGTTGGCTTAAGGCATGCGTTTCTTTGAACTGAGCCTCTCCGCCGCGCCCGCACTGCTGCCCGCCGAGATCGTCGGCAATAACGCCACGCTCGGCTATGTCTCGGGAGCCGTGATCGTGCTCGGCCTGCTCGGCGTCGTGATCATCGCCATTCGTCGGTACCTGAAAGCACCGAAGGACTAGCTCCGTTCCGCGGGTCGCCTCCAGAGCCGCCACGAGATCGAAGATCGTCGTACGCGGTCTCGATCGCTCGTGCCTCGCGCCTCGACCGGCGACATCCGCCTCGCCGGCCCGCCGGCCCGCGCGGATCGACACCCCCGCCGGTCGAGGCCGAGCCCGCGAGGATCGACACCCTCGCCGGTCGAGGCCGAGCTTGCGAGGATCGAGACCACGCAAGCCGGCCTCCAGACCCGCCACGAGATCGAAGATCGTCGTACGCGGTCTCGATCGCTCGTGCCTCGCGCCTTCACCGGCGACATCCGCCTCGACCCGCGGAACCGCGCCACGGCCCGCAAACGACGACAGGATCGGCCCTTGAGCCGATCCTGTCGTCGTTACATGCGCTGCGGGATCACTCCCACTCGATGGTGCCCGGCGGCTTCGACGTGACGTCGAGCACGACGCGGTTGACGCCGTCGACCTCGTTGGTGATGCGGTTGCTGATCTTCGCCAGCAGGTCGTACGGCAGCCGGGTCCAGTCCGCGGTCATGGCGTCTTCGCTCGACACCGGGCGCAGCACGATCGGGTGCCCGTAGGTGCGGCCGTCGCCCTGCACGCCCACCGAACGCACGTCGGCGAGCAGCACCACGGGGCACTGCCAGATTTCGCGGTCGAGGCCCGCGGCGGTCAGCTCGAAGCGCACGATGGCATCCGCCTTGCGCAGCAGGTCGAGGCGTTCCTGGTTGATCGAGCCCACGATGCGGATTCCGAGGCCGGGTCCGGGGAACGGCTGGCGCTGCACGATTTCGGCCGGCAGGCCGAGCTCGGCGCCGATCGCGCGCACCTCGTCTTTGAACAGGGTGCGCAGCGGTTCCACGAGCTCGAACTTGAGGTCTTCGGGCAGGCCGCCCACATTGTGGTGGCTCTTGATGTTGGCGGTGCCGCTGCCCCCGCCGGATTCAACGACGTCGGGGTACAGGGTGCCCTGCACGAGAAACCGGATCGGGTCGCCGTCGGTCTCCTTGGCTTCGAGCACCAGTTCGGCCTGAGCCTGCTCGAAGGTGCGGATGAACTCGCGGCCGATGATCTTGCGCTTGGTCTCGGGGTCGCTGACGCCCTCGAGGGCGGTGAGGAACTGTTCGCGCACATCGACGGTGACCAGGCGGATGCCGGTGGCGGCCACGTAGTCTTCCTCCACCTGGCGGCGCTCGTCTTCGCGCAGCAGACCGTGGTCGACGAAGACGCAGACCAGCTGGTCGCCGATGGCCTTGTGCACGAGGGCTGCGGCGACGGCGGAATCGACTCCGCCGGACAGCCCGCAGATCACTTTGCCGGTGCCGACCTGGGCGCGGATCTTCGCGACCTGCTCGGTGATCACGTTGCCGCTGTTCCAGTCCGCGGCGATGCCGGCGGCGCGGTGCAGAAAGTTCTCCAGCACGTGCTGGCCGTTTTCGGAGTGCTTGACCTCGGGGTGCCACTGCACACCGTAGAGCCGGCGCTCGTCGTTGGCGAACGCGGCGACCGGGGTGGAGGCCGAGGAGGCCAGCACGGTGAAGCCCGCGGGGGCGGTGGCGACCGAGTCGCCGTGGCTCATCCACACGGTCTGGTCGGCCGGCTGGTCGGCGAGCAGCACATTGCTGCCGGCGCTCAGGGTCACCGGGGTGGAGCCGTATTCGCGGGCGCCGGTCTGGGCGACGGTGCCGCCGAGGGCGGTCGCCATCACCTGAAAGCCGTAGCAGATGCCGAGCACGGGAATGCCGAGCTCGAAGATCGCGGCGTCGAAGCTGGGGGCGCCGTCGGCGTAGACGCTCGAGGGCCCGCCGCTGAGCACGATGCCGAGCGGGTTCTTCGCCGCGACCTCGGCCGCGGTGATCGTGTGTGCCACGATCTCCGAGTACACGGATGCCTCACGCACCCGTCGGGCGATCAACTGGGCGTACTGCGCACCGAAGTCCACCACCAGAACGGGGCGGTCAAGACCGGACAGGTCACCCGTCACCGTGTCGGTGGTGGTGGCGGGGGTGCTGGTGGTGCTGATGGTCATACGACGGACTCCACGGTCTCGGCCGGAGCCGTCTGAGCGTCGAGGAAGCGGTGCACGCGGCGCGCGACCCCACCCTCGAGGAAGAAGGACAGGGTGGGGATGATGCCGCCGAGGGCGATGAGCAGGAAGGCCCAGAACGGCCACCGCATCAGGCTCCACAGTCGGAAATCGGCGAACAGGTAGATCACGTAGAACCAGCCGTGCACGATGAGCAGGCCTGTGCTCAGGTTCACCGCTTCAACGGTTCCGGTCGGCACGAAGGCGAGAAAACCCGCCGGGCCGGCCATTTCCAGCTCGTGTCCGAAGTTGTACTTGATGATGACTTCGGCGCAGAGCAGAATCAGGAGCACACCGGTCACAACCGATGAAATCTTGTAGAATCTCAGCGCGCCGGGAATGCGGGCGATATCGGCCGGCTTGGGTTCACGTGGCATGGAATAATTCTACGCGGCCCTTACCGGGGCGCGCGCACGTCACGCCCGGCAAGGTGCCGAGAAGCATCGTCGGTTGTCTTCTCGGCGTGCGTATCAGCGGCGTCCTTCGCGGCGGCCTGCTTCTCGGCGGCCTCCTTCTCGGCAGCCTCCTCGAGGTCCTCCTGCTCACGCTCATAGGCGTCCCGCACCAGCCGGTACCAGAGGTACACGGCGAATCCGGCGAACACGGCCCATTCGACGGCGTAGAAGATGTTCAGCCAGTTGAGCTCCTTCTCGACCACGGGAACGGGCGAGTCGATCACGTCGAGCCCGCTCAGCGCCTCGGCATCCACGATGTAGCCGAAGTACACGGACTGGTCGGTGAAGCCGTCCCAGAGGTTCACGAGCGCGGCCGGGGCGACCGTTCGCATCTCGTAGGGGTCGCCCTCCTCGTCGGGCGCGATGGGCGGTTCGCCGGGCAGAAACCGCCCGGTCAGGGTCTCGGGCGCGGTGCCCAGCGGGGCTTCCAAGCCGAGGGCAGCGGCGGCTGAGGATGCTGCCGCCTCCCGCGATGCCGTGTCTGTCGCATTCAGGGCGGTCGCCTTGTCTTCGGTCCAGCCGCGCGCCACGGCGATGCTCGACCCGTCGGCGGTCACGAAGTGGCTGACCACCCAGTAGCCGAGCACTCCCCCGTTGAAGCGCTCGCTGATGACCTCGTCGTCACCGGGCACGTAGAACCCGGTGCTGGAGACTCTCTGACCGGTGGCGATCTGAGCGACCGGGCCGTCGGGCTGCACGATGTCGGTCAGCGGCATCACCAGTTCCGTCTGGCGCTCCACGACCACTCCGGACTCGATGGCGCGTTCCAGCTGCCAGTGGCCGAGCACGGCGAATGCCGCGGCGATGGCCAGAGCGAGTAGCAGTGCGAGCACCCAGCGGGTGCGCACCATCATTTTGATCACGAATAGTCTCCTGGCCGGCCGTCACGGTGCGGCTTGTCGGGTGGGGCGGGGTGGTGTGGTTCACCGAGTGCGGGGGCAGCCCCGGCAGAGGGCTCGGCACGCTCGGCACGCTCGGCACTCTCAGCACTCTCAGCACTCTCAGCACTCTCAGCGCTCTCAGCGCTCTCGGCACGCTCGGCACGCTCAGCACGCTCGGCACGCTCGGTGACGAAGTCGAGCATCGCATCACGGTCACGTCGACCGGTATCGGGAGCGCGGGTCACGGCGTCGACGAGTGCGATCTCCTCGTCGCGCATCGGGTTGGGCGGCCGGCGCGGCCGGGTGGCCGGGGTGGATGGCTTCAGGAACGAGCCGATCCGCTCGGAGTTGGCGGTGAACAGCGGGCCGAGAATGGCCATGCACAGCACGTAGAGTCCGGCGAAGGGCTGCAGCCGAGGATCGAGGCCCGCGCTGACCGACAACGTCGCCAGGATCAGCGTGAATTCCCCCCGGTTGACGAAGATCGCCGCGGTGTTCAGCGCCTCCCGGCGGCCCATCTTGTGCAGCCAGGCCAGCAGGGCGCCGGTGCCGAGGCTCATCAGGAAGGTCATCACGATGGCCACGAGCACGATTCCGATCACGGAGCCGAATTCCGCCACATCGAGGGCAAGGCCGAAGTTGAGAAAGAAGAACGCGGCGAACACGTCGCGCAACGGCACGGCCACCCGTTCGATCCTGCCGCGATAGGTGGAGGCGCCGAGTACGACTCCGATCAGGAACGCCCCGATGGCATCCGTCACCCCGATGATCTCGCCGATGCCGGCGAAGAGCACCACCAGGCCGAAGAACAAAATGGTGAACAGTTCATCGTCTTTGGTGCGCATGAGGCGCGACACCACCCGGCCGCCCCAGCGCGCGAGCGCGAACATCACCACCAGAAACAGAAAGGCGATCGACAGCTGCAGCACGATCGGCCAGACTTCGGTCTTTCCGCTGAGCACCACCGAGACGATGGAGAGGTACACGGCGATGAAAATATCGCCCACCACGGTGACCCCGAGAATCATCGGGGTCTCCTTGTTGGCCAGCCGGCGCAGTTCGATGAGCAGCTTGGTGATGATCGCGCTGGAGCTGGTGCCGGTCATCCCGGCGATGACGAGGGCCTCTCGAGGGCCCCAGCCCACCAGAACGCCGAAGATGAAGCCGGCCCCCATGTTCAACAGCACCCAGGACCCCCCGGAGATGAGCAGGGTGCGGGCGTTGCCGAAGAATTCTTCCTGGTCGAATTCAAGGCCCAGACTGAACAGAAGCAGGATCAGGCCGAAAACAGCGATCAGTTCGATATCGCCGGCGGCGAAGTCCAGCGGAAACCAGTGCGTGTTCGGGCTCGCGAGCACGCCGACGATCATGTAGATCGGGATGGTCGGAAGCCCGATCAGCTTGCCGAGACGCCCGAACACGTAGGCCACGACAAACAGAACGCCGAGAATGAGAAGGTCTTCGCCGACATGCATGGGCTAGCCGCCGGGAGGCGTGGCGACGGACTTCGCCTTCACTTCACCGGTTCGAAAGAACGTGAAGGCCTTCCCGACCTTCTCGGGAGATCCGGCAACGACCAGGGTGTCGCCGGGAAAGACCTTGAAGTCGGCGGCGGGCGCCGGGTTGGCTGATTCGCCGCGCACGACGGCCACCACGGTGAGGCCGGCAATGCCGCGGTCGGCGGGGTTGCCGAGTGCCTGGCCGGCGATGTAATCCTCGTAGTCCACGGTGAACCAGTCGATGCTCAAGCCCGGGATCTGATCGAGCGCGGTGAGGGACTCGGTGATCTGGGTGCCGCCGAGCAGCTCGGCGAGAGTGTGCGCCTCGTCTTCGCTCAGGCGCAGCGAGACCTTGCTGGCGTCGGGGCCGCCCTCGTCGTCGGCGAAGGTGATCAGGTCGCTGTGACCCGAACGGTGGGCGATCACGCCGACCTTGCCCCCGTCATCCGTGATGAAGGTGTGCAGAACACCGACTCCGGGGAGCTTGACCCGCCGAACATCAACCATGGTTACGACTCCTGTGCAGTATGGGGACTGCTCGTATTCTACCGGAGCCCGCGTGGGCACTGCCCGGGAACGCCCGCCCCGCGCCGGCCCGCCCACCGGCCCACCGGCCCGCCGGCCCGCCGGCCCGCACCAGGTGACCGCACCCCGTTTCGGCAAGCGCTACAACGATTGCCGTAGCGCCGGCCCCAAACCGGGCGCGCTCGCGCCCGGGAGAGGTGACAGTCCGGACCCACCGTTATCCACAGATCGCGTGGGGCGGGCCGGCCGGGCCGAACCACGTGCCACTGTCTGGATCATGACCGCCCACGCCACGCCAGTCGACGCCCTGCTCGCGGCCATCACTCGAGCGGATGGCCTCCTGGTACGCTCCGATGCAGCCACGCTCGGGCTCGACCACGAACTGCGCCGTGCGGTCGCCCGCGGGCACATCCTGCGGCTGCGCTCCGGGGTCTACCTGAGCGCCGCGCTCTGGGCGACCCTCGACCCGACCGAGCGCTACCTGTGTCGCATTCGGGCCTATGCCGTGAGCAGCGCGCAACCGCCGGTATTCTCCCACCACTCTGCCGCCGCGATCTGGGGTTTGCCGCGGCCCGCAGCCTGGCCTGCGGATGTTCACATCACCGTGCCGCAGGCATCCGGCGGTCGTTCCCGGCACGGCGTCGTGCGGCATGCCGTGCAGCGTCAGCCCCTCACGGTCGAGCGGCACGGGCTGAGGGTCTCAAGCGTCACCGACACCGCGGTCGACATGGCGCGGGTGCTGCCGTTCGCGGAGGCCGTGGCCATGATGGACCGGGCCATCCATGTGCCCCGTCAAGGCGTGGCCCTGGCCACCCGTGACGAGCTCGAACGTTCCCTCGAGGCCCTGACCGGCCCGGCACGGGGACGCGCGGCGGCGTTACGGGCAGGCGATTTCGCGAGCACCCAGTCGGGGTCGGGCGGCGAGTCGTACAGCCGGGCGAGCATCTTTCTGCTCGGGTTCGTGGTGCCCGAGCTGCAGGTGCGCTTCGATGATGCCCTCGGCTTCATCGCCTTCGTCGACTTCTTCTGGCGCAGCATCAACAGGGTCGGTGAATTCGATGGGCGCGGCAAGTACATCACAGAGGAATTCACCCAGGGCCGCACCACGGCACAGGTCGTGCTGGATGAGAAACGGCGCGAGGACCGGGTGAGGGCGCTCGGACCCACGTTTTCGCGCTGGGATTGGGAGACGGCCCGCGACCCGGTCGTGTTCGGCCGGTTTCTGGGCAACCACGGCATTCCCCGCGCCCGCTGAGCGCCCGCTCCCGCTCCCGCTCCCGGCATCCGCCGCCGCCGGCCGCCGGCCGCGTGGGCGCGTGGGCGCGCCCCATTTGGGGCGAGCGCTACGATGATTGCCGCAGCGCTCGCCCACACCGGGCGCGGCGACCGGGCGCGGCGACCCGGCGCGGCGACCCGGCGCGGCGACGGATGCGCCCGGCCCGGGCGGCTAGTGCGTCACGACGATGTCGGGCGCCTCCAAACGCACCCGGTCGGCGGACTCGTCGTCGGGCTGCTGCT
>JAWOHA010000182.1:0-2855 GCA_046496385.1 Cryobacterium sp.
ATTTTATCCAAAACACGAGGTTTGCTCGAGAAAGATGGGGAAATGTGGATAAGTTCCCCGAACGTAGGGCTGTGGAGAACTCAGGTCTGAAGGTCGGCGTGCGGGGTCTCGATCGCTCGTCCCTCGCGCCTCGACCGGCGGGGCGGAGGCACCTCGACCGGCGGAGTGGAGGAACTTAGGGTCTGGAGGTCGGCTTACGAGGTCTCGATCGCTCGTACCTCGCGCCTCGACCGGCCATATCGCCGGTCGAGGCGCGACGAAGGAGCGATCGAGACCACGCACGACGACGCGCGAAGCCGAGGCCCGTGCGCGGCTCATTCAGGTGACGGAGCGCAGCTTGAGAAAATTGGTGACGATGGCCGCGAACTCCTGGCGCGAGGTCGGGTATGCGGTGCGGGCGCTGTACAGCGCGAGCGGCAGGGTGACTGTGGAACTGCCTCGGCGCACCACGATCGTCAGGGCAGGAACGGCCACGATGCCCAGTTTGCGCCAGCCGAACTGGCGAATGATGGCCGCGAACGGAATGCGCTCGGCCATGTCGATGGGAGTGCCGCCGATATCCACCGACAGCACGTCGTTCCAGTCGAAGGTGACCATGGGCACCTGGGTGTTCTTGGGCGACCAGAGAAAGAGACCTTGATCGTCGACGCTCACGCCGATGTGCCGCCCCGCCCAGGCGCCTTTTTCGGTGGTGGGCGCGGTGAGCGCCAGGTGCAGAGGCTCGGTGCGGGCGGCGAAGAACACCATCGCACCGGCATGACTCTCGGTGACGCCGCGTTCGAAGGCACGAATGCCGCGCACCGCGATGAAAAAGCCGATCACGGTGGGCAGCGGCACAATGAGCAGAAACAAGGGGCTGCCGCGCTCGGCGGCCGGGTTGGAAAGATACCCGAAGGCGAATCCGGCCAGAATCAGCGCCAGCGACCCGAGGGTGAGCAGGGCCGCCGTTCCGGGCGAGGGCAGCTTGGCGTTGGGATTCACCAGCCGTGGCCGTTCGCGGGGCTGGCGGGGTGAGCGGGCCCGAAAAACTTCATGCTCTTATCATTGCAGGCATTGTCGACAGCCTGCCGTATGAGCGCGAGGGCGGTGGCGGCAGGGGCGAATGAGATCATGGAACCATGTTGGATTCCGCCGCGGACGCCCCCGCTGAGCCCGCGGCCCCGCTGTGGAAGCGGCAGCTGGGTGATCCGGCGATGCTGCGCGCGCAGCCGCGGCCGGCGCCGAGCAGCTTCGGGCGCGAGCCGGTTGCGGCGCGACCGGGCGCACCGGCCTCGATGGCCCTGCAGTTTGAGTTGCGGGAGCTGACACCGCACACGGCAGAACGCTGGCGCGGTCCCACAGCCCGCCCGGTCAGCCGGATTGAACCCGGACACGGCAGCTACCGCCTCGGCGTGCGCCCGCTGCTGCAGAACGCGCGCGGCACTTGGGTGCGGGCCGACCTCAGCTGGAGCAAGCTCAGCACCCAGGCCCGCAGCCACAACCTCGACCTCGAGCAGCACCGCTGGTTCTGTGAGTTCGTGGCCGTGTACCGGGCGCTGCGCGGGGTGTACTACAGCCAGGAGACCGACTGGCTGTACCTCGACGATTTCAGCAGCCCGCTGCTCTGGCATCTGCTGGCCCAGGGCAGCCGGCTCGGAATCCCGTGGCGGGGCACCTCCGCGCAGGCGCGCATCGCGGTGGCGGCGAGCGCCACGCTCACCCTCGATGTGACCGCGGCGGGCGCCGGCGACCTGCTCGTGACCACCCGGCTGAGCTGCGACGGAGCTGTGCTGTCGCCTGAATTCGCCGGCGCGATCGGAACGCACGGGGTCTACGGCTATTCCCTGACGCCGACCACGGTGTTCACCCTGGCCCCCACCGACTCGGCGCTGAGCCTCGAACAGCGTGGCCTGCTCGGCCGGCCCGCCACGGTGACGGTGCCCGGCGGTGACACCCCGGAATTTCTCACCGAGCACTACCCGAGGCTGCGCGCCGCCCTGACCGTGACCAGCACGGATGCCTCGGTGCGCTTTCCCGACATCGTGCCGGCGCAGCTCGTGCTCACCGCCCGGTTCGGCCCCCGGCACACCCTGCAGCTGGTCTGGGGTTGGGACCCCGCGGCGGGCACCGAGCGGCATGCCGATGCGGATGCGGAACGGGAACTGCTCGGCCGCCTCGCCGCGGTGCTGGCACAGCCGCCCACCCCGGCGAGCCCGCCCTCCGCCACGACTCCACCCTCCGTCACGACCCCGCCCTCCCCGGCGACCCTGCCCTCCCCGGCGACGCTGCGCGGCCTCGCCACGGCGGAGTTCACTGAGAAGACCCTGCCGCGGGTACGCCTGCTGCGCGGCGTGCGGGTCGACGTGGTGGGTGAACAGCCGACCTACCGCGAGCTCACCGAGGTGCCCGAACTCACCGTGACGACGGTCGAGACCGACCAGCGCGACTGGTTCGACCTCGGCGTGATCGTGACCGTGGGCGGTGTCACCGTGCCCTTCACCCCACTGTTCTCGGCGCTGTCCACCGGGCAGGCGCGGCTGCTGCTCGTGGACAACAGCTACCTGTCGCTGCGGCAGCCCGTCTTCGACCGGCTGCGGGAGCTGCTCGGCGAGGCGAAGGCGCTGTCGGAGTGGGACACCGGGCTGCGCATCAGCCGTCACCAGGCCAGCCTGTGGTCGGATTTCGAGGACCTCGCCGACCAGAGCCGCCCGGCAGAGGCGTGGCGGGCGGCGGTGCACGGGCTGCTCGCCCTGACCGCGTCGACCGATCAGCGGCACGGCGCCGGCCTGCCCGATGCCGACCTGCCTGGCAACGAAAAGGCGAAAGAAGCAGGTTGGCTATGAATCGAATCATCGTTGTCGGTGGCGGGATCGCAG
>JAWOHA010000202.1:0-4063 GCA_046496385.1 Cryobacterium sp.
CGGCCTGTGCGGCAAGGCGAGCATCGACGCGGTGCGCACCAAGAGCCGGTTCAGCATCGAGGCAGACACCCTGCGGGTCGACGCCGAGCTGCTGGTCAGCCTGCCCGACCGGCTGCGTGAGCACCAGGCGGTCTTCGAGAAGACCGGCGGGTTGCACGCCGCCGCCCTGTTCGACGGCGTCACCGGGGAACTTCTCGTGGCGCGGGAAGACGTCGGTCGCCATAACGCCGTCGACAAGGTCATCGGCTGGGCCGTGAAAGAGAACCGGTTGCCGTTGTCGGGCACCGTTCTCATGGTCTCGAGCCGGGGCAGCTTTGAACTGGCGCAGAAGGCCATGATGGCCGGCATTCCGGTACTCGCCGCCGTGTCGGCACCCTCGTCGCTGGCCGCCGAGTTCGCCGCCGAGGTCGGCATGACCCTGGTCGGGTTTCTGCGCGGCCGGTCTATGGTGATCTACTCCGGCGCGGAACGCATCGTCGACGCATCCGTCGCCGCCGTCACCCACTGACCGACGCCGGGTCGCAGCACAGCCCCGAGAAGCCACAAAACGCCCCTTCACACCAGGTGAAGGGGCGTTTTTCGGCTTCTCGCCGAGCTGAAACTCAGCTCTGGGGAACGGATGCGTCGGCGCGGGCCACGAAACGCACGGCCATGGCCTTGTACCCGGGGGTGTTCGACTCCCGCGCCACGAGCTCACGGTGCATGAGCGCGTTGGCTTCGGGGAAGTACGCCGCCGCACAGCCCCGCGGGGTCGGGTAGAAGACCAGGCGGAAGTCGTCGGCACGACGCTCAGAACCCTGGAAGGTGCTGATCACGTCCACCGGGTCGCGGTCGGCGAAGCCCATCTCGGCGGCGTCCTCGGCATTGATCAGAATCACCCGGCGGCCGCCGGAAATGCCGCGGTAGCGGTCGTCCAGCCCGTAGAACGTGGTGTTGTACTGGTCGTGGCTGCGCATGGTCTGCAGGATCAGGTGGCCCGCGGGCGGGGTCAGGTACTCCAGCGGGCTCACCGTGAAGCGGGCCAGCCCGATGTCGGTTTTGAAGCTGCGGCTGTCACGCGGCGGGTTGGGCAGCACGAAGCCGTTCTTCGTCTTGAGCCGGGCGTTGAAGTCGTCGAAGCCGGGCAGGACGCGGGAGATGTGGTCACGGATGACGTCGTAGTCGTCGGCCATGCCCTTCCAGTCCACGACGTGGTCGGCGCCGAGGGTGGCGTTGGCCATGCGGGCGATGATCACGGGTTCGGCGAGCATGTGCTCAGACACCGGCTCCAGACGGCCCTGGGTGGTGCGCACGACAGACATGGAGTCTTCGACGCTGAGCACCTGGCGGCCGCCGGGGTGCTTGTCGTCGGTGTCGGTGCGACCGAGGGTCGGCAGGATCAGCGAGGTGAGCCCGTGCATGACATGCGACCGGTTCGGCTTGGTCGACACGCTCACGGTGAGGCCCACGCGCTGCATGGCCCCTTCGAGCAGTTTGGTGTCGGAGCAGGCCAGGGCGAAGTTACCGCCCATGGAGACGAAGACATCGACATTGTCCTTGACGAACGCGTCCACCGTGTCCACGGAGTCGAGGCCGTGCTTGCGCGGGGCGTCGATGGCGAACTCCTTGTCGAGGGCCGCGAGCATCCACTCATGCGGCTTCTCCCAGACGCCCATGGTGCGGTCGCCCTGCACATTGGAGTGCCCGCGAACGGGGCAGGCGCCGGCGCCGGGCTTGCCGAAGTTGCCCTGCAGCAGGAGCAGGTTGATGATCTCCTTGAGGGTGTTCACCGAGTGCGGCTGCTGCGTGAGGCCGAGGGCCCAGCAGATGATGGTGGCCTTGGACGCGACCATCATCTGGGCGACCGTGGTGATCTCCGCACGGGTGAGCCCGGTCGCCGCTTCGGTCGTCTCCCAGTCGATGGTCTTGCGGGCGGCGCGGTAGGCATCGATGCCATCGGTGTTCTCGGCGATGAAGGCGTGGTCCACGACGGAACCGGGTACCCGCTCTTCCTCTTCGAGCAGCAGATGGCCGAGCGCCTGGAACAGGGCCAGGTCGGCGCCGACCTTGATCTGCAGAAACGCGTCAGCGAGGTCGACGCCCTTGCCGATCACGCCGGTGGGGGTCTGCGGGTCCCTGAAGTTGAACAGCCCCGCCTCGGGCAGCGGGTTCACGGCGACGATCTTGCCACCGTTCTTCTTGCATTCGGCCAGGGCCGACAGCATGCGCGGGTGGTTGGTGCCGGGGTTCTGACCGACGACGAAGATGAGTTCGGACTGGTGGATGTCTTCGAGGGACACCGTGCCCTTGCCGATACCGATGGTGGGGTTCAGTGCCGAACCGGAGGATTCGTGGCACATGTTGGAGCAATCGGGCAGGTTGTTGGTGCCGATGGACCGGGCGAAGAGCTGGTACATGAACGCAGATTCGTTGGCGGTGCGGCCCGAGGTGTAGAAGACCGTGCGGTCGGCGGTCGACTCGCGAATCTTCTCGCCGACCAGCTCGAAGGCGTCGTCCCAGCTGATCTGTGAGTAGTGGGTGTCACCGGGACGGATGACGACCGGGTGCGTGATGCGGCCCTGGTTGCCCAGCCAGTACTCGGTCTTGGTGGCGAGTTCTTCGATGGAGTGCTCGGCCCAGAAATCGGGCCCGACCGTGCGGGTCGTGCTCTCTTCGGCGACGGCCTTGGCGCCGTTCTCGCAGAACTCGGCGGTCTTGCGGTGACCCTGGGATTCCGGCCAGGCGCAGCCGGGGCAGTCGGTGCCGTCGCGCTGGTTCAGGCGCAGCAGGGACCGAGCGGTGCGGGAGATCCCGGCCTGACCAATGCCTCTGTCCAAAGCCACGACGACGGCTTCAAGGCCTGCCGCATGCGTTTTGGGCTTTTTTACGACCAGGTTGTCTTCGTTGATGTCTTCGATCGGCGCTGCGCGTTTCATTTCTCTATACTGCCTGCAAAACCTGATCAGAATGACAAAAAAACCCCGTAGGGTACATATTTCAGCTAATACGTACGTATATTCTTCTCTAGTATCTTATTTTCATCATTGCGGCAGCGTAGCTATGGCGCCTTCATCGGCAGCAGAGGGACATTTTTCATGAGTTGGCTCGATCGAGAACGCACCATCGCCCCTCCCGGCTTCAACCGCTGGTTGATCCCCCCGGCCGCTCTCGCGGTGCACCTCAGCATCGGGCAGGCCTACGCGTCCAGCGTGTACAAGAACGCGCTCGTGGAGCACTTCGACGCGAGCCTCACCGAGATCGGCGTGATCTTCTCCATCGCCATCGTGATGCTCGGCCTCTCCGCCGCGTTCTTGGGCACCTGGGTCGACCGGAACGGGCCCCGTAAGGCCATGTTCGTGGCGGCACTGTTCTGGTCGAGCGGATTCCTGATCGGTTCGCTGGGAATCTTCTCCAACCAGCTCTGGCTGGTGTACGTGGGCTACGGCTTCATCGGCGGCATCGGGCTCGGCATCGGCTACATCTCCCCCGTGTCGACCCTGATCAAGTGGTTCCCGGACCGCCCCGGCCTGGCCACCGGCATGGCCATCATGGGCTTCGGCGGCGGCGCGCTCATTGCCAGCCCCGTCTCCACCGCACTGATGAGCATCTTCGACCCGAACTCGGGCACCGAAGGCTGGATCGCCAGCGGTGACGCCGTCGGCAAGCTGTTCCTCTGCTTCGCCGTGATCTACCTCATCTACATGATGTTCGGCGCGTTCACCATCAAGGTGCCCGCAGCAGACTGGAAGCCCGCAGGCTTCGACCCGAGCACGATCAAGGTCAAGCCGCTCATCACCAAGAACCACGTCTCGGCGAAGAACGCCATCCGCACCCGCCAGTTCTGGCTGGTCTGGGTCGTGCTGTTCTGCAACGTGACCGCCGGTATCGGCATTCTCGAGCAGGCCGCCCCGATGATTCAGGACTTCTTCCGTCAGAGCGACGGCAGCTCGCTCGTCTCGGCCGTCGTCGCCGGCGGTTTCGTGGGCCTGCTCTCGCTGGCCAACATGGGCGGTCGGTTCGTCTGGTCGGCCACGTCCGACAAGACCGGCCGCAAGAACATCTACATGGTCTACCTCGGCGTCGG